>JBFWYF010000438.1:0-6355 GCA_050186685.1 Pirellulaceae bacterium | reverse complement strand
CGTTTTCCAACGCCGACGTGCGAGCCAGCAGATTGAAGTTCTGAAACACAAAGCCAATGCGCTGGTTGCGGATCCGAGCGCGCTCGTCGCGCGACATTGTCGCCACCTGTTCACCCGCCAGCAGGTAGCTGCCTCGCGTGGGACGGTCCAGGCATCCCACGGTGTTCATCAAGGTCGATTTTCCTGATCCCGAAGGGCCGATCAGCGCGACAAACTCTCCCGTGTCGATATCAAGACTTGCTGCGCGCAAGGCCTCGACCTGGACTTCTCCCAGGTCGTACACCTTCCAGACGTCGCGCAGTTCGATGAGCGCCACCGTGTGCTCCACTCGTTCGCAGCGGCCGTGTTCCTCGCATTCTACGCCCGGTAGCGCTGCGTCGGCTATGCGACCGGCGTCGGGCTGCCCATGAGCGGAATTCCTTCGAGCGGCACAACGGCGGTCCGGGGACCGGCGGTATAGTGGCCTGCCGGTATACGCTGCGTGCGCTCGCCGTCGTGATAATACGACTGATTGCCATCCCGGACCGTGGGGTCCTGCCAGATGGCATCCAGCCGGGTCAGCCAGTCGCTCGCGGACTCGAGGTTCTTCCACTCGGCAACCCCGCAGCTCACCGTGATCGCTTCGTGCTGCGCTCCGACGGAGAACGCCGTCACCGCGATAGTCTGCCGGATTCGTTCCGAAGCGTTGATGGCATTCTTGAATCCCGTGTCACCCAAGAACAGCAGGAATTCATCGGCCTGGACCCGAGCGACCCGGTCGAATCCCCGGTCCTTTCGCACGAGGTTTTGTAGCTGTGCCCCAATGGCAACGACGCATTGCTCGGCGACCAGATTGCCCCACGCGGCCCGCCGCTGGCGATTCCCGTCGATACGCACCAGGACCCCGGATACCATTCGCACCCGCTCCGTGTCGCGGCTGCTCCAGTCGCCCAGCAACACGATTAATCCGAGTCGTGACAGGGTCTGCGCCAGCGCATCGCGCTGGGCGTTCTCCGGTGTTTCCGCCAGGCGTCCTTCCTCACTCAACAGCGTTCCCAACAGCGTATCGATATCCTGCAGCCCGCGATGCAGCAGGGAAGCCAGCGTTTCGACCGTCGCCAAGGCCCGGCCGTGACGCTCCGACAAATCGGCCTCGCCTGGCGCGGTCCGCCAAGATTCCCGCAAACCGGCGACGGCTTCGCGCCACGTGGCCAGGTGTCCCGTCAGCTCCACCTGCCGAGGCCAGGGAGCGGTGTCCCCACAGGCGTCGACGAGCCATTGCGACCACTGGCACAGCGATTCGTGCCACGCATCCAGCACTCCCTCCGTATCTCCCACCGGGCCGGAAGCGCCCTCCGTAAGATACTGCTGGTGTAAGGCCAGGCACTGTTGCCTCGCCTTGATCGTCCGGCAGCGCATGGTCCAGAGCAGGGCTTCGAGTTGCGACGTGGGCTGCAGCGGGAATTCCGCTACCGCCTCCTGCCAGCCCGGAGGCACCTGGTCATCGGAAAGCCGCGTACGGGTAGTATTCTCCTGATCGGATACCGCCGCTCTCTCCTCCGGTAGCCTACCGGTCGGCAATGTATCCGGCCGGGGTACGGATTTCCGCGGACCCGGCAGCCCCCATCCCCCGAGCCGTAGCCTCAGACATGCTGGCCAGTACGCGGCGCACGTCTCGGCCAGACGGAGCAGTCGACGGGGCACACGCAGTTCCCATCCGCTGGGTGGCTCCCAGCAGTAAGCCAGAAGGTATCCCAAGCCGAGATTCAAGATGCCCAGGACAATTACCGATGGCAGCACTTTCACCTCCACGATTCACCGAGATGCTTCACGAGCCTACCTTATGGCGTCGCGCTGCGCTTCTTGCCTCCGCGCCGATGAGAGGACATGTGCCGGTGGCAAGGATTGTGCGGGCGAATATCCTGACGCATCAGCCTTACCGCGGCCTTACCTATCATCCCGGTCGTCGAGCGAAATGCAGAACATCATCATCGAAAAGCCCTATCGCTTTATTCCGCCCCATCAAGGCAACTGGTGGCCTACCATCATCCAGCTGCTGCGCCTCTACCTGCCCCATCTCCGCCGTAAAGAAGGGGTTGAGGCCTATGAGGTCCGCCACGCCGAGAGGCTCCGCCAGTCCCTGGATGCCGGGCATGGCATCCTGCTGACCCCCAACCACTGCCGTACCGCCGATCCCCTCGTCATGGGATTCCTGGCGCGGGATGTGGGCACGCACGTCTTCGCCATGGCCAGCTGGCACTTGTTCAATCAAGATCGCTTCACCGCGTGGGCCATCCGAAAAATGGGTGCTTTCAGCGTGAATCGAGAAGGCGTGGACCGAGCCGCGATTGATACCGCTGTGTCGATTCTGGAAGAAGCCAAACGTCCCCTCATCCTGTTTCCCGAAGGCGCGACGTCGCGCACCAACGATCGGCTGCAAGCCCTGCTCGACGGTGTCGCGTTCATTGCTCGCACCGCCGCGAAAAAACGTGCGAAACGCGACGGCGGCCAGGTGGTGATTCACCCCATCGCCATCAAGTACTTCTTTCAAGGCGACCTGGAAGCCGCGGTCACGCCCGTTCTCGCCGATATGGAACAGCGGTTCTCCTGGCTCCCACAGTCCGATCTGCCGATTGTCGCACGCATCGCTAAGGTCGGCCGCGCTCTCCTGTGCCTCAAGGAAATCGAGTACTTCGGCCAGGAACAAGCCGGCTCCCTGAGCGGTCGCATTCAGGGACTCATCAACCGCCTGCTCCATCCCATCGAACATGAATGGCTCGGCGCACCCCAGGAAGGCCCCGTCGTGCCGCGCGTCAAGAACGTACGCATGAAAATCCTGCCCGCCATGGTCCAGGGCTCGCTGGATGCCAACGAACGCAACCGCCGTTGGCGCCAGCTCGCGGACCTGTATCTGTCTCAACAAGTCTCCTGCTATCCCCCCGATTACCTGACTTTGCCCACCGTCGATCGACTGCTGGAGACCGTCGAACGGTTCGAGGAAGACCTGACCGACAAGGCACGCGTGCACGGCCATTTGAAAGCCGTCATGGAGGTAGGAGAGCCGATCGTCGTCAGCACACAACGGGATCGCCAAGCCGCCACCGACCCGCTCATGGCGCGCCTCGCCCAGGAACTGCAGGCCATGTTAGACCGACTTGCGCGGGAATCGCCGCTGGTCGCGTAACGGAACGTACTCGTCGCGGAACGCGCAGAAGTTCCGAAACCTTGCGGTCCCTACGAGAGGGCGCGGAGACGGACGTGTGGCCACTTCCGCTACAAGGAAGGGAGCAGACGCGAGACCCGTCCATCCAGACTACTCATTTATCCCCATTTCAACTATCGGCGAGACGTGCTGGCTGTGGGGTGCCCGCAAAGTTTTCGCTGACTACCAAGTTTATTTAACCGGCAAGATCGAACTAGCCGAAATAGACACCAACGCAAAACGCGCCGGCACCAGGAACTCGGAAACATTTCGACGTTCCAGCACGTGCGATGCGGTATCTCGCATGCTGCTGCCGGTGCCACCACGGGTGTCTTGCCCTGCGATCTCCAACAGGGGCTGTTCGCGATGAGCGCCATGCAACGATTGCGTCTGACTTTAGTCGTGCTGTGCCTGCTGGAAGCAGGTCTTCTGGTCGCCCAGGCGGCAGACCTGCGTACCTCCGTGGGCGACCGCCCCGTGATGCGCACGGTCGCTTTTGCGCCGCAACCCGACATGATCGTCGAGGAAGGGCTACCCGACGAAGGTCCCATGCTCGACCCCTTCGACGGTGGCTGTGGCGGCAGTTGTGCGGCGGGGTGTAATTCCTGCTGTGCCAGTAGCTGCGGGATCTGGACCGATGTGGATTTCCTGTTGGGTGTGCGGCACGGGATCCGCGTGCCACCCCTCGTCACCACGTCTCCGAACGGGACCCCGGCGGCGCAAGCCGGTGTGCTCGGATTGGCTACGACCACGGTCGCCTATCCCACGGAAGCCATCGGCGAAGAAGCACGTCCGGGCGGCCGCATCGCGCTGGGCATGTGGATTGATCCCTGGCAATGCTGGGGGGTGGAAGGTCGTTACTATGCGCTGGCAGATGCCCACACGCGGTTCGACGTTCAGTCGGCGGGAGACCCGATCTTGGCACGACCCTTCTTCGACGTCTTGCTCAACGCCCAATCGTCGCTCCTCGTCGCGTTCCCCGGATTGGTGTCACCCGGATCGATCACGATCACCACCGACTCTCAGATGATGGGTGGTGATGCGTTGGTACGGCGGTCTCTGTGCCGGTGGGGTGGCGGGCGGCTCGACCTGTTGGTCGGCTACCAGTATGCACGGATCGATGAAACGCTCGTCATCCAAGACCGGCTGACCGACGCCGATCCCGCGAACCTGATTCCGGACGGTACGGTCCTGTCCGACACGGACCGGTTTGCGACGCGCAACCAGTATCATGCCGCGACCATCGGGGCCGCCTGCCGCTATGAACAAGGGCTCTGGAGCTTGGACCTGATGGGTAAGATCGGCCTGGGGAACATGCGTGAGACGGTAACCATCAGCGGCGAATCGGTCACAGACAATCCTCCGATTGGCACACCCGACAATGTCGTGGCCGCGGGACTTCTGGCCTCGGGAGTCAACCTGGGCACTTTTACCCAGGACGACTTCTGCGTGTCGCCGGAGATCAATGTCAAGGTGATCTACCACTTGGCCCAGAATGTGGACATCTCGCTCGGATACACGTTTGTGTACTGGAGCCATCTCGTTCAGCCGGGTGATCAGATCGATCCCAGTCTGCGTGTGCCCGCGGATCGATTCGTGATTCGCGACACGGAATCCTGGATCCACGCCTTTACCGTCGGTGCCGCGTTCCAGTTCTAGTCTAGCGCGGCCTTCCGTAGCGGAACTCGCAAGAGTTCCGACTCTTAGGTCTCCCCGCGAGAAGGCGCCGAGCCGGAAGTGTGGTCACGTCCGCTACGCGGGGTCCGCCGCAGCAAGCGCCGCAGAGATTTCCGCGACTGCGGCTGTGAGCGACTGAGCCGCCATCCGGAAATTCATGTGTGCGGACACCTCCGGCTGGATCTCCCGGAAGGTCTCGGCCGCTTGACGCAATCGCGCAAACTTCTTCGTCGCCACGCGGACGTATTCCGCTGCGTCGCCCTCCTGTAAAGGTGCCCCTAGAGCCAACATATAGTCGTACAGGGCCCGGTGGATTTCGGCGAGTTCTTCGTCCTCCGCTGCCTCGTCGGAATGCTTCAAAAACGTACGGACCATCCACACGTGGCTGAGCTGCGTATCCACACGCTGCACGGTGTCCGCGAGATTCATAAGCGTAACGGGGGCGAAGCGGGTATTAAGATTCCTGCGCAGGATTGCTCGGCGCCGGAGCGGGAGACTCGGCCGCGGGCGCGGGTGCCACATGAGGCGGCGGCGTAATCTTGGGCCCCGCCTTGGGAGCCGCGATCAGCACCACCACCGCGCCGACGGCGACGAGCAGCAGTCCGGCCCCGTACAAGCTTCCCTGGAGCACATTGTTTTTCAGCTGCGCACGCAGGTCGGGATTGATCGCCATCGTGTACGCCGTGTTGACGACTGGTGCCAAACCGAAAATCAACGGCGGCACGTAATGCGGCTTGCCTCCGAAATTGAAGGCCAGCAGCATGCCCAGTGCTCCGACCGCGCCGGCGGCGCCCGCGATAAAACTCCACCACACCCCGGTCGCCGTCCAACCTCGGTGCAGGCCGTCGCCGCGCTCCATTCCCGTCAGCATGATCAACAAGATCGGGCCGATGACCGCCACAACCAGGTAAGCCAGGCCGACGCAAATAAAGGGACGCATACGGCCGCTACCCATCAGCACATGTCCCTTCTGGAGCAACGGGCCGTAAACGCCCCAGCATAGTGCGGTCACGAGCACCGACACCACGATCATCAAGTAATTGGCCTGATTGGAACTGTGCATGTTGAACGTCCTCTCCACGGTTGAAATTGCGTCTGGGGCCAGATTTTACCTGCATGGAGCGACAGCGGGGAGGGGAAGGGCAGCCGGTCCCCCCCCGCGACTCCGCCACGACCAAGGATCCGCGCCATTTCGACGCCGCGGGCGTCGCCCGGGCATGGACCGGCAGCGGCGCAGCGGCAAAAGGTAGCAATTCTCTCTGGTCCGGTTCCCTCATCTCGGCTACAGTTCGCGCCTCTTCTCGGCGGAGCTGATCGTGCAGCAGCGGGGCTTCAGCCTGCTGGCGGGCAGTTCCGCGCCACGCAATCCTCTTTCAGGATGGGTGTCCATGAACGTGCGCACGCTGACTGCATCCCTGTCGTGGGTCCTGGTGGCTGCCGGGTTGGTTGGGGAACTTCAGGCCGATGGTCCCTGGACATCCCTGATCCCGTTCAAGC
>JBFWYF010000437.1:0-6378 GCA_050186685.1 Pirellulaceae bacterium | reverse complement strand
ACCTGGTATTGCAGATGGCCAAGGAGAACCCAAGCTGGGGCTACGATCGAATCCAAGGAGCCTTGGCAAATGTCGGTCATGAAGTTTCCGACCAGACTCTCGGAAGCATCCTGAAACAGCACGGCGTTGAGCCGGCGCCCGAACGAAAGCGCAACTCGACCTGGAACACCTTCATCAAAGCCCACTGGGATGTGCTGGCAGCAATCGACTTTACGACCATCGAGGTCTGGACGAAGACTGGGCTTATCACCTACTACCTGCTGTTCGTCATGGAACTCAAGTCACGCCGCATCCAGTTCGCTGGCTGCACGCCGAACCCCAACACGGCTTGGATGACGCAGGTCGCAAGGAATCTCACCGACGCGATGGACGAATTCCTCAACGGAAAGGAATACATTCCGATGGATCGCGACGGCAGCTTCAGCCCGACGTTTCAGGAACTGCTCGGTTCGTCCGGCCCCGAGCCCGTTCCCTTGCCGCCTCGGAGCCCAAACCTCAACGCTCACATCGAGCAGTTTCACCTGTCGATCAAGTTCGAGTGCCTCGACAAGATGATCTTCGTCGGTGACGCGTCGTTGCGAAGGGCAGTTGGGAAATACCTTTCCCATTACCACGGAGAAAGAAACCATCAAGGGCTCGACAATCGGCTCATCGCGGCCAGCGACGGCATCGGTCGTTCGATCGGCGCAATAGAATGTCGCGAGCGCCTCGGCGGACTCTTGAGGTACTACCACCGAAAGGCAGCGTAGCACTTCACAGAGGCACAGCCGATGGAGTCTCAGTGCGCGCGGCCCGCCCTTTCCATGGCCCACAGCGGCCTACTCCGCCCCCGTTCGGGGAGGCCGTCGCCGCTCCGACGGCATTCAAGCCACACTTAACTTGCGAATTGTCAATGAACTTTGACCCGGCCGAGTTTTTGACCCCACGGAAATCGCGAGCGTCATCCTCTCGACTGCGCGGTCCGGAGGTAGCGGCGGTGGGCTAACGTCTGCGCTAATACCCTGGGCGTTCCAAGATTTGTAGATTCTTCACAATTCTCGCGTAAACCCCCTCCCTCCATTTACGCTTATTCAACTAGGAGATGGTGGAATGCCTCAGGGTCAGGACAAGTCGTTCGATTTCGAGCGCTATCGCTCGTACCTGTCCTTGCTGGGGCGGATGCAACTCGATTGTCGCTTGGCGGGCAAGGTCGACGTTTCGGGTGTGGTGCAGCACACGTTGCTGGAGGCTCTGGAGCAACAGCAAGCCTGGCAGTCCCTGGACGAGGCAGCCACGAATGCATGGATCCGTCGGACCTTCGCCCGTAACCTGGTCGATGCTGTGCGGCGGGTTCGTGCTAAGGTGCGGGATGTCACTCGTGAACAGTCCCTCGAAGCGGGACTGGAGCAGTCCGCATCAAGGCTCAACGAGTGGCTCGCCGCCGACCAACCATCCCCCAGCCAGAACGCGATGCGAGAAGAGGGGGCACTGCGGCTAGCCAGTGCACTGGCACAGCTTCCGCCCGATCAGCGCGAAGCGATCGAATTGCATCACTTGCAAGCTCTTACACTAGCCGAGGTTGGCGAGCGCATGGCTCGGACCAAAGGCGCCATCGCGGCACTGGTGTTTCGCGGCACCAAGCGTCTCCGCGAGCTGTTGGAGGAGGCATAGATTCGAACATGTCCGACAAACAAGTTAGCCAGTTTCTCGAGGATCCACAGTTCCAGGCGCTGTTGATCGCTTGCCTGGAGAAGCTCGAGCGGAGTGAGCCGCTGGACCGCAACGAGTTGGCCCAGCAGTTTCCCGAGTTTGCTGAGGCGATTGCCGAGTTCCTGGAGAATCGAGAATTATTGGAACAAATGGTGGGGAAGCTGCGCACCTCGTCGACCAGCCGAAGCAGCCCCGATTCATCGAACCTAACCGAAGAGACGCTTGCCTCGGGCCCGACGGGCAACGGCCTCGTGCCCGGAGAACGCGTCAGGTACATCGGCCAGTACGAAATCATCGAAGAGATAGCCCGCGGCGGCATGGGCATTGTATTCAAGGTCCGGCAGCAGCGACTGCAGCGAGTCGTAGCACTGAAGATGATTCTCGCCGGGCGGCTGGCCAATTCGGCGGACGTGCAGCGTTTCCGGCGCGAGGCACAAGTCGCCGCTCAGCTTCAGCATCCCAATATCGTGGCCGTGCACGAAGTCGGCGAGCACGAGGGGCACCACTTTTTCACGATGGACTATGTCGAAGGGCAAACGCTGGCGCATCATTTGCGCGACGAGTCGTTACCACCACGCCGTGCGGCTGAGATCGTCAAGACAGTGGCCGAGGCCATTCACTATGCGCACCAGCGCGGGACACTGCACCGCGACTTGAAACCTGCCAACGTTCTGCTCGATGCGGTGGGAAAGCCGCACGTTACAGACTTCGGGCTGGCCAAGCCGACAACGGGCAATTTCCAGGGCTCGCCGACCGAGCTGACTTTCACCGGCCAATTGCTGGGCACGCCCAGCTATATGTCTCCCGAGCAAGCGGCGGGCAAGCAGGACTTGGTGGGCCCGGCCTCGGATCTCTTTGCGCTTGGAGCGACTCTGTATGCCTGCCTGACGGGCCGAGCACCGTTTGTTGCCGATACACCCCTCGACACACTCATGCAGGTCCTTCACAAGGAGCCCATCTCACCGCGGTTGCTCAACCCGCGTGTGCCCAAGGATCTAGAAACCATTTGCTTGAAATGCCTGGAGAAGGAACCCCACAAGCGTTACGGCACGGCCGGCCTTTTGACCGAAGATCTGGGACGATTCCTGGACGGACGCCCCGTACTTGCTCGGCCGATCGGCCCGCTGGACGTAACTTGGCGCTGGTGTCGTCGGAACCCGTTGGGTGCCGTGGTGGTGCTGCTGGTTCTGTTCTTCGCGGTCGCGGGACCCGTCGTTGCCTTGCGTGAGTCGCTGCTTCGGCGACAGGCGTCGGAGAGTGCTCGCAAGGCGATCGACGCAGGCCAGCGCGAAATGGCAGCACGTCGAGAAGCACAGCGGCGGCTATATAACTCGGATATCAACGTTGTACAGCGGGCGTATGAGATGGCCGACGTCGACCGAATGCAAGAGGTCCTGCAAAGGCATTTTCCAAAGGCCAACGACAAGGATCAGCGCACTTTCGAGTGGTACTACTGGTGGCAGAGATGCCACGAGGAGAGCCAAGTACTCGACCATCCCGGTCGCGTTACCGCCGTGATGTTCTCTCCCGACGGCCAGACTGTAGCCACCGGCTGCGTCGATGGCTTGGTGCGACTCTGGTCGGCCACCGACGGCCAACCGGCCGGGGTGCTCAAGGGCCATCCACGTGGCTACATCCAGCTGGCGTTTATGCCCGACGGATCGTCGCTCATTACCTCCGGCAGGGACGGTGTCATCAACGTATGGGACTTGGAGCAGCTCACGTTGCGGCGATCCTGGCCCTGTGATGAGCCCGACGGCATGTCGCTTTCGCCGGATGGAACCAAGTTGGCCACGGGCGGCATGAAGGGTGGAGTCACGATCTGGGACGTGGCGAGCGGCGACCAGCTTGATTTTTTGGAGGTCAAGGGGCTCATCATCGTCGGCTTGCTGGCCTTTTCGCCAGATGGAACTCAGTTGGCCGTCGGCGGCGACCGGGACGACGGTCGACCACCCACCTTTCATGTGGAGATGTGGGATCTGCGCACGCGTGAGAAAACCCTACTACCTCGGCCGCCAATTTCGGCCATGGCCACCAGTATGGAATTCTCGCCCGATGGCAAACACTTGGTGGTCGGCGAATCGTATGAGCACTTGGTTTTCTACGAAACGTCGAATTACCGCTTCAAGAGCGTCGCGTCGGGGCACGCAGAATCGATTGAAGCCATGGCCTACTCTCCGAGCGGCGAGACTCTGGCCAGCGGCGGCAATGACCGTGTTGTGAGGTTGTGGGATACCCAGGCGGAGTCTTTGAAACGCATTCTGGTAGGCCACCGGGGCCGGGTCTTTGACGCCGCCTTTTCCCCCAGTGGCGACACGCTGGCCACGGCCAGTTTTGACAACACGGTGCGACTCTGGAAAGTGAACGATCCCACAATGGACAAGCAGGTACATCTGGAAGCTCAACTCCTCTCGATCCCACTTTCCCACGGCCGCGGCTCGCTGCTCTCGGCGTCCGAGGCGATGGGGAATGCACTCACCTGGACGCCATCCTACGAATCGCTCTCGCGCGAACTCGGCGACGGTCGCCCGGTGGGCATCTCGCGGCACGGCTGGCTCGTCGTCAAGGAACGGACAACCCATCCAAGCGCCGAAACGCAGTTGTACAAGGTTCGGCTAATCGATTTCTTGCAGGGCAGTCCCGAGGTGATTCTGGGTCAATCGCGCGAGAAACTCGATGCCTGCGCCTTCGCGCCCGATGGCTCGGTCCTTGCCACTGCCTCCGACCAGGTGGTCAAATTGCGCAGCCTGCCGGATGGAAAGCCAATCGCCGATTGCCAAGTGCATGAGCAGCCGATTTTAAGTTTGGCCTTTTCGGCCGATGGGCATTACCTGTTGTCCAGCGGCGCAGAGCCCGCCATAAAGATTTGGGATCGAAAAGCCGGACGTTTGATCGCGACGATACGCGGGTACGCCAGTGAAGCGACAGCGATTACAGTCAATCAGGACTGCACGTTGCTGGCGACAGCTCACTCGGACAACGCCGTCCGCCTGTGGAATGTGGACAGGGCCGAGTTGATCGCGACGCTTACCGGTCACTCCGAGCCGTTCAATGGAGTCGCCTTCTCACCGGATGGACAGACGCTGGCCTCGATCAGCCGGGACGGCACGGTGTGCCTGTGGGATCCAGCCATGCACGAGATCCGGTCAACCCTCCAGGCATCTGACCCATCGAATTCGGTGCAACCTGTTTGGACACCGGATGGCCGGACGCTCGCCGTCCATTGTGACCACGATAATAAGCTGCAAATCTGGCAAGCGGCTTTGGCGACCGGCGGCAGCTCGAACTGAGCAAGATGCGGGAATCAAATTGACTGCTACGGCCTCAGCGAAGAGACGGAACAGCCCAAAAAACAAGTTAGGTATTCAATGACAACCGTACCTTCAGGGATTGGCGGCCACGCGTCCGCTTGCCAATCGCGCTGGGTGATTGCTCTGTCTACGATGTCACTCGTGGCTTTCGCCGCATTCGCGTTTGCCGTTCATCAGTTCGTCTTAAAATATCTCTACGACCAATCGTCCTACACCAGAACACCTGGCGGCGTACTGCTCATCTCGCTTGGGTTCGCCGGCATCTGCCTGCCCATTGTACTACTTCGCAATCGGCAGCGATTTTCGTCGCTGCGGCCGTCGCGGCAGTGGCTCTTGGCTGTGGGCCTGCCGCCGGTCTACGTGCTGATGCTGGCCCTATGCCTGGAGGCATCCCATCGATCCAGGACGATCATCCTGCCGCGCCCGTTCACCCCCACAGCGATCGTGCATTACCGTCCCGGCAATTCACGAGTCGAATTTCGGGGAGACTGGAGACTGTCCGTCGGCGGCGCATACAATGATGCGGAAGTCCTACCGGATGGCAGTGAAGAATTCTCTTCCTATTTGGCCGAGAGGTTTATACGAGATGCGCTTGAAGGTCCGGAACTCGTCGCGATTATCGGCCGCGCGACGCCTGAGAATCATGGGTCCGTCCAGATCCTGCTCGAAGTGCACGCCAAAGAGGCGATTCGATTCGCCGTCGAGAACCTCGACGACGTGAGGATCATGCGGGACGGACGGCCGCTCGTGGGATCGCAGTCCCAATCGGGTACGTTTCACGTGATCATCACGGGACGACAAAAGAAGAACACCTGACCCGCAGTCACGATTCGCTTTCACCCGACCGCTGCGACGATTCGAGTTTCGGAGATCAGCGAACGCGCCCAGTTTGATTCGCTCGCCATCGGAAATCAGGAAGTCCCCCTCAGTCCGGTTCAGCGACTGCTGAAGCATCAGCAGAAACTTGATCAACGACGATTTGCCAGCGCTGTTCCTGCCGATCAAAACGGTGATTGGGCGCAGTCACAACCGAACCTGGTCGTCAAAGATGCGGAAATTCTGAAGTGCCAATTCTGTGAGCATGTTCGCGGGCACCTTTACTTCTCAACGCGGGTGATCTTGAGACTCTCAATCCCCCGGTCATCGACGATCTTGATGGCCACACGTTTGTGGTCGCCCAACTCAAACGGAAGTGACACCGTTCCCCGATATGCTTCGATCTGTCGCGCAGCGCTTCAAAACCGACAGGTGCGCGGCGCTTCAAAACCGGCAGGTTGTCGATGATGATGAGTACTGAGTCACGATTGTAACGATGGTGTCAACAGGAGCGGGTTGGAATTACGCAGGTCCAGGTCCAGGGAGCCGGTAGGCGCTTTTG
>JBFWYF010000436.1:0-6386 GCA_050186685.1 Pirellulaceae bacterium | reverse complement strand
AGGATTGGCCTCGATCGCCGAGCGGTTGAGCGAGGGACATTTTCTTTTCCTTGCTACGGTTCAAGCCGGCGAATACGATAGGTGAGTGTTTCTGTCGTCTGGTATTTTTCCGCGAGGCTGAGAATTATGACGCCTGAAGTCATCGTTGCTACGGAACCGATTACGTCGAGCCGGACTGCTGCCGAAACTCGGGAATTGCTGAGTCAGGTCGTGGCGGCGGTTCGTCAGGACAGCCAGCAGTCGACGGAGGAATTCCTGGCCGAAACAGTCGTACCTCACGGTGGCGAATAGAGTGGTCCCGATTTTCCAGCGATTGGCGGGACTGGAAACCGAGTACGCAATCCGTTTTCAGTCGCCGCCGGCTCCGGGCGCTGCTCCTTCTCGCTTTCGCCAGTTCGAATCGATTGTCGCAGTCTCGCGGCGCCAGATTCCGACGGTCCCGGCGCGCTATTTTAAGGAAGGCGTATTCACCGCCAACGGCGGCGCCGTCTGGTTCGAGGCCGAGCGCCCGTCCGCTGGCGGTGGCTTGATCGAGGGGGCCACCCCCGAATGTCGCGGCCCTCGGCAACTGGTCACATACCAGATGGCCCAGGATCGCACGCTGGCCGATTGTGCCCAACAGTCGCGGCATGACTTGGCGCTGATCAAGAACGATCGTGACGCGCAGGATAACATCTACGGAGCCCAGGAGAACTACGAGGCCGTACTGGCCAGTGGCTGGCGGTTGGCTGCCTGGCGTCTGGGGCTCGTGCTGCTTTTTCCTCTGGCCGTCATAACGTGGGTCAGCATTCTTGGATGCGTCCTGGTCACGCTGGCCTATTTCCTGGTCGCGGGCTTGTTTTACATCCCGCTGCGATTTCTCACCGGGCGGCACGAGCGTTTGACCCTGTACCTGTTCGGGCGGGACATCAGCGAAGGTCGCGAAACGTGCGTCCACTTGCCAGTCTGGCTTGAGGCATCACTCCACGCGATCACGCGACTGCTGACCGGCCCACTTGCCGTTTCGCTGTATTGGTTGCTTCGATCCACCGCCTTCGCACATATTCACGCCCGACTGCTGCCGTTTCTGGTCAGCCGCGCCGTGCTGGGCGGCGCGGGCATGATCGATGCCAAGGGCCAGTTTCAACTCGCGGACAAGGGCCCGGCTATCAACTGCACCTATGGATTCGGCGGCATCTTGTGGGATCGTCCGATCTACACGTTCGGGCACTTCTTCAAAGCCATTTATGCCGAGTCGTGGTTCTCACCGAGAGAATACGCCGCGCTGTTCTCCGCACAACAGCGTCTGCAGATTGGGATCGGCGACTCGAACATGTGTCCCACGGCTCAGTACCTGCGCGTCGGCACGACGTTGCTGGTGCTGGACGCCATTGATGCGGGGTTCTTCGGGTATCATCCCCGTTTGAAGTCTCCGATCCGCGCGCTGCGGGCGATCTGCGGGGATCCGACGCTGCAAGTCAAAGTACCCCTGCGGGGCGAACCGCCCGCTACGGCTCTGCAACTGCAGCGGTTCTACCTGTCGGCCTGCCGGGTCTTCGTTGGATCTCAGCCCCAAGCGCCGCGGGAAGCCCATGAAGTGCTCGACTTGTGGAAGCGGGCACTCGACGAGTTGGAAATGCTGGCTCAGGGCGAGTCGACGCCGAAATGGCTGGTCGGCACCGTCGACTGGGTCACCAAGCGATATCTGATGGACCATGCCGCCCCGGATTTGACCTGGTCAGAGCGCAAAAAGATCGACATCCGCTATCACGAGTTGACCGACGACGGCTACTTCGCGTTGTTGCGCAGCGCGGGCCTGGTGCCCGAGGTGGTCCAAGAGGATGCGATTCTCCGGGCCCAGCGCTTGCCACCTGCGGATACGCCCGCCACAACGCGGGGCCATTACATCCGCGAGTTTGCGTCCGGCGATGAACCGCTGACCGTCAACTGGAAGTCGGTGGTGCTGGGCCGCGGCTGGTCCGCGCGAACGGTGCGACTGAACCTCTACGGGCGGCGCCTCGCCTCGCCGGCTCGCGTCCGCGCGCCGCATCGCGATGGTCGCAGCGAGCGAAATCGGCGGCGCAAAAAGGGCTAGTGGCGATCCTGGATCCTGCAGGGATCAACTCCTGCCAGGCGTCTCCGGACGAGCTTTCCTGGGAGCCTCCTAGCCAAGAGGAAAGTGGTTCGCTCCCGTCCTACAGGCACTTGAGGACGTCATTACCCGGTAATTCCGTACCGCGGCGGCAAGTTCCAGGGGCGAGGAAGCGAACCAGTCCACGAGGATCTTGAGGGGACGCGGGGTATAAACTGGATGCGGCACGAGGTCAGCTGGCCAGGCAGTCGTGTACGACGCGGCCGTGGACATCGGTCAACCGGTAATCGCGGCCCTGGAACCGGAACGTCAGTCGCTCGTGATCGAAGCCGAGCAGGTGCAGTATCGTGGCTTGCAGATCGTGAACGTGCATGGGGTCTCGGGCAATCGAGAAGCCGAGCTCATCGGTTTCCCCATGGGTGTGACCCCGATTCACGCCGGCGCCGGCCAGGAACATGCAGTAACAGTCCGGATAGTGATCGCGGCCGAGGACGTTCCCGCCGGCGGTACGGCCTTCACGGAACGGCGTTCGCCCGAACTCCCCGCCCCAGACGATGAGTGTTTCGTCCAACAGTCCGCGTTGACGCAGATCCTTGATTAGCGCCGCCACCGGCCGGTCCATCGTAGCGCATTTGTCGGTCAGCCCCCCGCGGATGTCTTCCGCCGGACGTGTTCCATGGAAGTCCCAGCCCCAGTCGAATAGCTGAACATATCGGACTCCCTGCTCGATCAAACGCCGAGCGAGCAGGCAGTTGTTCGCGAAACTGGCTTCGCCCGGCTTCGCGCCATAGGCCTCGATCGTCTGCTGCGTCTCGCGCGAGATGTCCATGATTTCGGGTACCGACACCTGCATGCGGAACGCGAGTTCGTACTGCGCTATGCGGGTCCGAGTTTCTGGGTTACCCAGTTCGTTGGCCTGCATTTCGTTGAGTGAACGCAGTGCATCGAGGCTGCGGCGGCGCAGCGCGCGGCTCATTCCGGGCGGATCGGAGGCGTAGAGCACGGGATCGCCCTTGGATCGGCACTGGACTCCCTGGAAGACAGACGGGAGGAAGCCGCTGCCCCAGCAGTTCTGTCCGCCGCTTGGCTGCACGCCGCTCGAGATCAATACGACAAAGCCGGGCAGATTCTCACTTTCCGTTCCCAATCCGTAGGTGACCCAGGTTCCCAGTGCGGGCCGACCCTGCCGGGCTGAACCGGTGTAGAGCAGCAATTCGGCGGGGGCGTGGTTAAACTGCTCGGTATACATCGACCGGATGACGCACATTTCGTCGGCGACTGCGTGCAGCCGAGGAATGGCGTCGGACATCCAGATGCCGCCTTCACCGTGCTGAGCAAACTTGCGCGGGGTGCCGAGCAGCTTGGGCACGCCCGACGTGAACGCGAATCGCTTGCCCTTCAGGAACTGGTCAGGGCACGGCTGGCCGTCTAGCTTGACAAGTTCCGGCTTGTAGTCGAACAGGTCGAGGTGGGGCGGAGCGCCGGACATATGGAGATAGATGACGCGCTTCGCCGGCCCCGGGAAGTGGCTTGGCCGCGGAGCCAGGGGTGTCGCCGAGGGGGCGGCGGCCACCGTCTCTCCGCTCAGCGATGCCAGGGCGAGGCCGCCCAATCCGATGCCGGACCGGCCGAGAAAATGGCGGCGTGTGATGAGTTGCAGTCGTTGCAGCAGCGGGTTCATAGTCAGATGCGGATCCCTAAGGAAGGATTCGATACAGCGGCGTCAGTTCACCGCTTCATGAGCGACTCGTCGAGGTTCAGCAGGACGTTCGCCACCACGGTCCAGGCGGCCAATTCGCTCGCAATCGCAGCTTCGGCCGATTCGCCCAGCGGCTGCGTGGCCAGCTGGCGAGCTCGGTCGGAATCTTGCGACAGTTCTGCCGAGGCCTCTTCCCATAGCTGGACGAGCTGATCCAATTCGCCTTCATAGGGAGGCCGGGCGAGACAGATGCGGAATCCGGCCCGGGCGCGGTCGCGCGGGGACGTGCCAGCCCGATACATGCGGCGCGCGAGTCCTTGCGCACATTCGATATAGACAGGGTCGTTCAAGGTGACGAGCGCCTGAAGCGGCGTATTGGTTCGGTTGCGGCGCAGTGTGCACACCTCGCGATTCGGTGCGTCGAAGGTGATCATCGATGGATACGGATTGGAGCGGCGCCACTCGGTGTACAGCCCCCGGCGATACCGATCCTCTCCCTCGCTTGTCTTCCAGTCGATGGCGCTGCCGAAGGCGGCATTCAAACCCAGTGCCGGTTGAGGCGGCTTGACCGAGGGCCCGTACATCTTGCGGCTGAGCAAGCCGCTCACGAACAATGCCTGGTCCCGCACCATTTCGGCCGACAGCCGGAAGCGGGGACCGCGCGTCAGCAGGCGGTTGTCGGGGTCGCGCTCGAGCAAGGCAGGTGTGACGCGTGAAGACTGGCGATACGTGGCGGAAGTGACCAGCAGCTTCAGGAACTGCTTCATGTTCCATCCCGACTCGACCAACTCGGTGGCCAGCCAGTCGAGCAGTTCTGGATGCGTGGGAAGTTCTCCCTGCGATCCGAATTCCTCACTTGTCCGGACGAGGCCGCTACCGAATATCTGCTCCCAGAAACGGTTGGCGAGGACCCGTGGAGTCAGCGGATTGTCCGGATCCACGAGCCACCGTGCCATGGCAAGGCGGTCCAGTCCCGCGGACGACTCGGGCAGTCCTGGCAGCTGAAAGGCCGCGGGGATTCCCGGTGGGACCTCGTCCCCCAGGTCGAGGAAATTGCCCCGATACTGGATGCGCGTAACACGCTGTTTGTCCCGAGGCAGTTCGCGCAGGACGGGTACCGTTCCGGGCTTGATCTCGGCGAGCTGCTTCCGGGCTGTCTCCAGTTCGGTGCGGGTCGCCTGCAGTTCGGGGGCTCTTTGAACCAGGTAATACTGCTGAGCGGTCGCTTGTTCCTCCGCTGTCCGATCGGCGGATGCCTTCCGCACGACCGACCGGATCTCGGGTGGGATGCGGCTCCACTCCGCCATGCGTTCGTCGTCGGTGCAAGCCAGGCGGAACCGACCGACCGTATGGAACTCCTGTTTGGAAAGCTGCTCGATCGTCACGGTCAGCCGCGTCCCCGGCGGCGTATCGGCGGGCTTGTCGAGCAGCAGCGTCAGGATATGAGGGAGGCTGGCACCGGGGCCGGCGGACCAGCCCGGATTTTTCTCGCGCGCTGGCGAGCCCTTATCGGCCGGGGGGCGAATTAAGGACATCGGATCGAATCCAGCCTCCGTCGTTTCCGCTACCGCGGCCGCGAAGTCGAGCGGTTGTTCGCCGTTCGTAATCAGCTCGGCCTGCGGTCGAGGTGCCTCGGCGAGCTTCGATTCCCACACCGTTCGCCGCGCCGCGTCCAGCAGCTTCACGACTGCATGCGCCAGCCGGTTCTCCGTCATCGGATCCGTCCGGTTCCATACGACGATCCGATCGATCGGTCCGACACTGCCCAGATCGACTTCCCACCAGGGGTCGTCCGACGAGGCCGTGTGCGTGACGGATCGGGCGTCGTACTCGCCTTTCGTAATACCATCGATTGCTCGTGCCGCCGTCCCCTCGAAATCGACGCTGCTTTGCGTGGCGGTACCGGCGGGTGCCACGTTCGCCTGACTCCGGAAAACCTGCACCTCGGCAAGCGACAGGATTTTCTGTTTGCCCGGCAGTTCGATCCGCACGAAGCGGCCTTCGGGGCGCATCGAGTCGGGTGGAGTGAGCGACGCGACCACGCGGGACAGGACAAAACGACCCAGATCCGCGTGACCGGGCCCCTTTCCGGGCAGCGACTCATCCGGTAGAGCCTCGAACTGCACGGCGGTCAGCTTCTGGATGGGCACGGGCAGGGTGACGGTGTACACATCGGACTTGTGTCGCGCCGCAACCACTACGGACTGGTCGTCGCGGATGTGCGCGTTGGCACCTGCCTGCGAGGCGACAGTCGTGGGGCGAGATGGGTGCCACGCCACGGTCCGGGGCCATTGCTCGTCCCACCGCTGCCAGCTGGCCAGCAGTTCCGGCGTAGGGGTTCGTAGCGTGGTTTCGAGCGCGTGGATCTGAGCTTCGAGACGCGCACGCCGACGCTGCTGATCGGGTGTATAGAACTCGAGCAAGGGAGCTTCATCACGCCGGTCCGCGTCTTCCGTATTGTTCAAGATCGCCAGAAACTGGAAGAACTCACGCTGTGAAATCGGGTCGTACTTGTGAGTATGACACTGGGCACAGGCCATCGAAGTGCCCATCCACACCGCCCAGGTCGTATTCACTCGGTCGACAACCGCGACATTTCGGAACTCCTCGTCATTC
>JBFWYF010000435.1:0-6401 GCA_050186685.1 Pirellulaceae bacterium | reverse complement strand
CGTCTTCACATCGACATTCCTCACCGGAAACCTGGCCGAGAGCATATTGTGCGATTGAAGCAGCTGATGAAAGAGAATCCCATCCACGAATCCGCCCATACCAATACCGACCAGAGTACCGGCAGAGATCAACGGACGACGGTTTGATGCGCGTGTCATGGCTCACCGGGATGGACGCGGGTAGCCGTAGCGGTCTGTCTGGACGTGTCGGAGCCACTCTTGCGAATCGCAATCCGAGGCCGCGGAAGGCCGAAATGGATCATAAAGACGATCAAGAATAGGACCGGTATGGGCAAGAGAGTCAGTGCCGCATTCACGACGAAATGCTCGTTAAAAATCCCGGCTGCGACGTCCTGGCCCAATTCGGACCCGCAATAGGGACACCCCCAGACCGCCGAGCCAATTAGCAGGTGGGCGGTGACAATACCGCACGCGATGGTTTTCGGCATGCCTGAACTCCGGTGGCGGCGCACTTGATAACGCCATCCACGCAACTACCGTGCCGTAAACTGCCCCTTTCTTTCTGTGACGTCTGCGCTTCCATGAGCTCGTCGATTGAAACGCAGATTGCGCAGAGGTCCGCAAATTGCCGCGGAGCAAAGCGATCACCGGTCTCTGCCCCTTTCTTTCTGCGGCCCTCCGCGACATCTGCGTTTCCCTAAGCCCGTCGATCCAAACGCAGATTGCCGCGGAGCAAAGCGATCACCCGTCTCTGCCTCTTTCTTTCTGCGGCCCTCCGCGGCCCTCGGCGACATCTGCGTTTCCCCAAACCCGTCGATCCAAACGCAGATTGCCGCGGAGCAAAGCGATCACCCGTCTCTGCCTCTTTCTTTCTGCGCCCCTCCGCGGCCCTCGGCGACATCTGCGTTTCCCCAAACCCGTCGATCCAAACGCAGATTGCCGCGGAGCAAAGCGATCACCCGTCTCTGCCTCTTTCTTTCTGCGGCCCTCCGCGACATCTGCGTTTCCCCAAGCCCGTCGATCCAAACGCAGACTACTCACGTAGCCGCAGCGCAGGGCCAGTTTATCGTCGGCGCGAGAATCCCCTTCGGCATCAGGTCGCGACGGGTTAAACGATGTATGTCGATACTCCGCCCTCGGCACCGGGCTCGACGAACGCGATCTTGTCCTGAGTCTCACCCACAACGCGAGCTGCAGAGCGCAGACCGAACAACCAGAACAGTGCCGGGTGAACAAAAAAGTCGAGCAACGTCGAGCTGATCAGTCCTCCCAAAATCACCGTCGCGACCGGATAGAGAATCTCTTTGCCTGGCTCTTCGGCAGCCAGTACCAGCGGGACGAGCCCGATTCCGGAGGTGAGCGCCGTCATGAGCACCGGGGCAAGTCTTTCCAGTCCGGCACGAATGATCATTTCTTTCGTCCAACCTTCTCCTTCGTGTCGGACCAGATGCAGGTAGTGGTTGAGCAGCAAGATTCCGTTGCGGGATGCAATGCCGGCCAGGGAGATAAAGCCGACCATCGCGGCAATCGTCAGCGTCTGGCCCGTCAAGACGAGCGCGAGCACGGAACCGATGAAGGCCATGGGCAGGGCTGCCATCACCTGAAGTGACAGGTTCGTGGATCGGAACATCGTGAAGAGCACGAGGAACACGCCGATCAGCGCCACGACAAAGAGCACGCCCAGGACGCGGCTGGCCGACTGTTGGCTCTCGAACTGTCCGCTGTACTCGATGAAGTAACCCTCGGGCAGCGCGGCGACGAGGGGGGCGATCTGTCGTTGGATATCTTGCACGACGTCGACGACGCCTCGGTCCGAGACATTGCATTGCAGGACCACACGCCGCCGCACGTTCTCGCGGTTTACCGTGTTGGGGCCTCCGGATTGATAAATCCTGGCGACCGATTCCAGGGGCAGCTGCCCGCCTTCCGGAAGATCGATGGTCAACCGCTTGAGCCCTTCCAGGTCTTCGCGCGCATTCTCTCGGAGTCGCACGAGCAGATCGAACTGCCGTTGACCGATGAGAATCTCGGATACGACCTGGCCGTTCATAGCGGTCTCGACGAATTCGTTAACGTCTGCGACCGTCAAACCGTTGAGCAGCAGTTTGTCGCGGTCCACCTCGATGCGCAGCTGAGGAATGATGACTTGCGGTTCCACCAGGGGATCTCGGACTCCTGGCACGGTTTGCACGGCTGCCAGCATGGCGTCCGCTTTACGACGAAGCACGTCGAGGTCGTCTCCGAAAATCTTGATGCCGACCTGCGCCTTGACTCCCGAGATCATGTGCGAGATCAAATGGGCAATCGGCTGCTCGACGGCGGTCACAATGCCGGGAATGTCGGCCATCGCCTCGCGGATTTCGTTGAGCTGATGTTCCCGGCTATGCGGCGAATCGGGGCTGAGCTCGATGATGTATTCGCTCATATTGACTCCCTCCGCATGCTCATCGAGTTCTGCGCGGCCCGTGCGGCGGACAAAGGAGTTGATGTCGCCGATCCGCAAGAGTCTCTGTTCCACACGCTGATTAATGGCATTGGAGGTTGCCAGGGACGTCCCGGGTGGAAGCACGACGTTGAGTTGCACGGCGCCTTCGTTAAACGGAGGCAGGAAATCCCGTTCCAGATTGATGAGGAACGAGGACGCGACAAGCACGGCGGCCAGCGTTACCGTCAAATTGAGTCTCGGGAATCGCAAGCTGAAACGAATCACTTTGTTGCCGATCCATTTAAGGCCTCGCAACGCGAGCCCGTCCTGTTGCCGCTCCATCAGCTTGGCGTGCCCAAGCAGCCAATACGCAAGGACGGGGGTGACGGTGAGCGACACCACCAGCGACGACACGATCGAGACGATGTACGCGATGCCCAATGGCGCAAACAGCCGTCCTTCCATGCCCGACAGGGCAAACAGCGGGAGGAACACCAGACATACGATCATCGTCCCGTACACGATCGAGTTGCGGATTTCCGTGCTGGCTTGAAATACCACCAGCAACGGATGCCGAGGGTGGCTGGAATGCCAGTTTTCTTTCAATCGTCGAAAAATGTTCTCAACATCCACGATCGCGTCGTCGACCAGCTCGCCAATTGCGACCGCCAGCCCCCCCAGTGTCATCGTGTTGATGGACAATCCGAAGATTTCGAAAACGACGGCGGTCATGACAAGCGAGAGGGGAATGGCCGTCAGTGTGATGAACGTCGTGCGGAAGTTCATCAGGAACAGGAAAAGGACGATGACGACCAGGATGCCTCCATCGCGGAGCGCGTCGACGACATTGGCAACGGCGCGGTCGATGAACTCTTTCTGTGAGTAGACCGGCCGAATACGGACATCGGCGGGAAGCGAACGCTTCAGTTCCTCGATCGCTGAGAGAACCAGGTCCGTGATCACGCGTGTGTCCGCGCCAGGTTGCTTGTTGATCGTCAGCACGACTGCGGGTCCCCCGGAGAAATCTCCGTCCTGAGCGACGTCTGCGGCGTTTTCCGCCGAGTTCTTCTCCGTTCTCGCTGCGCTCACCGTGCCGACAACGGAAGCGGGACCCGGGACCTCGTCGGATGTCGAACTGGGTTTCGCCCGCACGAAAACGCTGCTGTCCCCGCGCTTGACCTGCGGACCTTCGATGACCTTGGCCACTTGCGCCAGGGCAATGGGGTGGCCATCGCGGATCGTCACGACAACTTTTTGCAGATCGTCAATGGTCTGAATCCGACCGAGTGCCCGCACCAGTAGTTCATTGGGGCCCTGTTGGTCGAGGTACCCCCCGGTGGCATTCTGGTTGCTGTTGACGACCGCCTGCTTTACCTGATGCAGGGTGACTCCGTACCGTAGCAGAGCGTCCGGGTCGACCAGTACCTGAAACTGCTTTCGTCCCCCGCCCATCGTAAAGACTTGCGAGACTCCGGGGATGGCCAATAGCCGCTGCCTCACCACCCAGTCCGCAAGCGTCCGAAGATCGACGGAGTCGGTGGAGCGGTCATCGCTCCACATCCCGAGCATCAGGATCTGGCCCATGATCGACGAGATCGGAGCAAGCGTGGGGCTGACGCCGGCGGGCATCCGGTCTTGAGCGAGCTGGAGGCGCTCCATGACGATTTGGCGATCCGTATAGATGTCCGTCCCCCAGTCGAACTCGACATAGATGATCGAAATGCCGATACCCGAGGAACTGCGGACTGCCTGCACTCCGTTGGCGCCGTTCATGGCGGTCTCGAGGGGAAACGTGACGAGCGTCTCGACTTCCTCCGGAGCCAGTCCCGGCGCTTCCGTCATGATGACGACGCGCGGACGATTCAGGTCGGGAAAGACATCGATGGTCGAATGCACGGCCTGCCAGGTTCCGTACCCAAGCAGGAACACTGCCAAGGCAATTACCAGGAACCGCTGCCGAAGGGCAAATCGGATGACGGCATTCAGCATGATGGCTTCTCCACTCAGTGGTGGTGCCCCGCGTGGGGGTCGACGCCACCGCCGGATTTGTTCTTGAGGGCCATCTGCATCTGGTGGGCTCCGCGCTGAGCGACGATATCTCCTGGAAAGAGGGAACCGTCGTTCTTGATCACGACGTGGGATTGATCGCGATAGACCACGTGCACGGGCACACGATCGAAGTGGCCGCCGTTTTGTTGGAAGACGAACGATTCCGCCCCCTCCTGGGCCACTGCCTCCAGCGGCAGAACGATCTGTTGCTCCCACTCTTCGACCGGAACGCGCAACTGGAGTCGCTGGCCGGGTCGGTACTTCCACTCGACAAAGCTCAAACCGTTGGGCGAGGGCACGTTTCGGACTATCTGATTGGGTAACCGGACATAGAAGCGAAGAGTTCGCGATTCCACATCGATGCCACTGGCAGCGTACAGCAGTTCGAGATCCGTCACCGTGTCGATCCGCTGGCCGGTTCGCTCGAAAAGCGCCGTCACGTGCCAGCCCTGCGCGGCGGCGGCCGTGAGCAGTTCGACGTCCTGCTCAAAGGCGCGCCCTTCGATATACAGTTCTGACAAGTCCGCGACGACAGCCAAGGTCGCGCCGGCAGGTACCGACTGTCCCTTATGGACCAGTACCTCTTGCAGGATCAGCGGAGTCTCCGCCTGGCTCTTGGCCGCAAGAGGCGGATGGTCTGGTGCCGCCTCGTGGACGCCACGTTCTAAATGGGCAATCGGGACCAGATCCTGGCGCGTCAATCGCAACTCTTCGTCGCTATGTTCGTCCGGAGCGGGAACCACGATCTGGAGGTTGCGCAACAGACGCCGCTGTTCCACAATTTCGCCGATCTGGCGTTCGGAGAGCCCTTGCAGCCGCAAGGCCTCCTTCTGAGCCGAAAGCAAGACCTCCAGTTTGTCCCGGGCATATTGGCGCTCGAGCAGCGCCTTGAGTGGAACGGCCCCGGAACTCGTTACGGATTCGTATCGGGCAATTTCACGATTCTCCACGTCCAAATCGCCAATGGTCTTCAGCATCTCCGTCTGGGTGGCGACCAGCTCGTCCGCGGTGATACGGATCTCGAACAGCAGAGCTCCCGGTTCGGTCGCCTCACCGCGAACAGCGTGGACATGGGTGATGACCCCGGCCATAGGAGTCGAAACCTCGAGACGCGTTCGTCCGGGCCGCTCGACGATAATGGCAGGCACGGTGATCGCGCGGCGATACGTCTCCAGCTGAACTGGCCTGAGGAACCTGGCGGTCAAACCGATGTTTCCCATCGCTTGTGCGGACAACTCCAGCGAGTTGGCATCGTCGTGAGCGTGAGCGTGCTCGTGGCCCGCGTGATCATGGACGGCATGGTCCTCTGACCCGTCCTCATGCCCAGGATCCGCCGCTGAATTCGCTGGCCCGGAACCGTGGATACTCGCTTGTACCCACGATTGCGCCCGCGGCCACCACCGCTCGATCGTCAGGAACGCAACGCCAATAGCAACGATAAGGCCTGCCGTCCAGATCCAGCTCAGCGGAATGCGCATTGACGGAAACTTGAGTTTCATTGGATTTATCTCACCGCGCTGAAGCACGGCGCGCCGCGCCGGGCAACGCGAAGGGCCGGAAAAGGAGATGCGAATCGCAACGACCGCCGATAGTCGAGGGCGCAGCATGAAGGCACATAAAACCCTCACGCAGTACGAAATGCAGCAACAGAAAGCCGCCAGAGGGCGCGCTTAAATCAGCCAGACCTGAGTCTGCGCTCGACAGTGCCCATGGGACCAGGACAATCGGTCACCGAGCGATTCCTGTCGGGCCGCGAGTAGCGAACTATTAGGAACCGGCATGCCGACCGTCGCGTAGAAGCAGAAGCGCAACGACCATCCCCCGGCGACCGTCTGGGGCACGACAGGGAAAGACGTGCTGCCCATGACGCACCGCTCTTGGTGACACGGTGAATGGGGACCTGAGTGAGAATGTGGGCAGGCAGCCGTCACCTGCTCTTCGGAAACGCTCGCGTCCCCGTCGTGAT
>JBFWYF010000434.1:0-6404 GCA_050186685.1 Pirellulaceae bacterium | reverse complement strand
ATGCCATCTTTGTGGGCACGTTAAGCGACGAACGAACCAAGACAATTGACGAGCTCCACGACGCGTATGTCGGTGTGGTCGAGGTGCTCGCACGGTATCTCAAGAGTGTCGATCCCGCGCTGAACGACCGCTCGAAACGCGTGGCAGCCCTAAGCGAACAGGTGGCAAGGCAGATGCGACTCGCGGACCGCGAAGTCGACGACATTCGAATCGCGGCCCTTCTCCAGGATGTGCAGAACATCGAGATCACGGCCAAAGTTATTCATCGCGCGGTGGGCGATCTTCAAGCCCACGCGCACGAACCCCATACCTTCCAGGGCGCCGATCTCGTCCATTCACTGGGCTCCGTGCTGACCGGCGCCTTGCCGCTGATCATGTACGAGACCGTCGAGCGTGATGAGACATCGTTTGTTTCGGAGCCTTCGGAACGCCGTGAAGCTGCGTTCTGTGCCCACATTCTGAAAACCGTGTCGCATTACGACGACCTGGTACATGGAGCCAAGCCAATTTCTCCGCACGATGCCGTGCGCATTCTCCGCACCGACATGGTCGACGAGCACCATCCCGCCGTGTTGCATGCGCTGGAGCAGGTCGTCCAGGGCGAACCCACGACGCACCTCGAACGGGCCCTGGCGCTGACCGCCGTCGCCAACTAGTCCCGCGCGGGGACGTTCATTTAGCTCGTAGCCGCAGACGAGGACCGAATACATGAAGAAGAGATCGGTCCCTCTCTCCAGGAACTTGCCGTGAAAACGGCCTGAGTCAGCCCTGTCGCGCCTCGTAGCCCCTTTCGCCAGAAAGGGGGCGGCCAAGGAAAGAGGAGGGCGTGGGGAACCGCCGGGGCCCGGCGGACCGGGCCGATCATTCTCTTAGGACGACTGCAAGGCGAGCGAGGTGCGCGGCGCTGGAGCCTTCGCCTGATCACTAGCTGCTGACAGCCCGCCGCGCAGGGCCGGCGCGGCCAATGACTCATGTGACGAACGGGGCCTCTTTTCCAGGTGCTGCCGCAGCTGATCACGCCAGTGCGTATTGATGGAGATCAGATCCTGGCGAGCGGCGAAATACGCGGCCACGACGTGAGCATCCCACTGTTTGCCGCGACCGGCATCCAGTATCGATTCTGCCTTCTCTAAGGACATGCCTGCCCGGTAAGGGCGATCGCTGATCATCGCATCGAAGGCGTCCGCGACGGCGAGAATGCGCGCCATGTAGGGAATGTTCTCTCCCTGCAACTTGTGTGGATAGCCCGTGCCGTCGTACGACTCGTGATGATGGAGCACGCCCGGAAGGATGCTCGCCAGGGGACTGAGCCCTTGCAGCAGTTTCGCTCCGATTTCCGGATGACGTTTGACGATTGTGAACTCCTCGTCGCTCAGCTTTCCTGGCTTCAACAGGACATCGTCCGCGATACCGACTTTGCCGATGTCGTGTAGGAGACCACAGAGGAAGATTTCGTGGCATTCCGCGGGCCCCAGCCCCAGCTCTTCGGCGAGCCGGCGCGCGAAGAGGGCGACCCGATCACTGTGTCCACACGTGTACGCATCGCGAGCTTCGATCAGCCCCACCAGCGTATGGATGACGTCGACGACGAGCGTCTCCTTCTCCGAGAATAGCTGCTCGTTGGCCGCGTGGGTGCCGAGCATGGTTGCTGCGGCTTCGACCAGCGACATCTCCATGGAGCCAATTTCGTCGTGTCCAAGCGAGTTCGCCGGTGCCGCGTTTGCGTTGGCAGGCGGGCATTTGTTGACGACCAGCAACCAGCCGAAGATGACGCCGTTTTTCGCCACCGGTGCCAGAGCATACGATCGCACCTTGGGGTGGGGCGTCGTGCCGCAGCAGATCGCTCCGCAAAAATTTCGAACGACAACGCGCCGGGCCGCACTTCCGAGCTCGTCGATCCAACGCAGCCAGAAGTCCCCATCCGGGTGCAGCTGGCCCGTGGTGACCAGCAGCTCGTCCGGACGCTCGCGATCGGGTGATCCAATGGCCGGTGCGCTGACCAGCGCGATGGCTTCGACATTGATCAGGGCGCGGAGCGGAGGCAGCACGGCACCGGCAACGGTTACCAGCTCGCGGCCGACGTCGCAGTGTTCGATGTGCCGGGACACTCGCCGCAACACGGTCAACTCCTCGAAGCTTTCCGTCAGTCGATCGGCGTACTGTTCTAGAAGCTGCTGCTGAGCTTTCAGGTCCGTGTGCAACTGCCATTGCTGGCCAGCCATGGCGGCCAGTCGCGATGCGAGTTCGGCCGGTTCGCGGCTCAGTTCCGCGGCCAGGATACAACCGGCGCCCTGGTCGTCTCCCCACCATTGAGCGGCGAAGATCCGCCCGTCACCGAGCGATTGGACGGCCGGGGATCCGCTGCCCGCCTGGCGCAACCGCTCAAACCAGCTCGCGAGCTCGGGCCCCGCCACCGCAGGATGAGCGTCCCGTCCCGATTCTCGCGTCCAACCGTGTTTCCCGTCGTGCCAGCGGCAGAACTCGCCGCCGAAGAGCGTGCCCAGTTCGGAAAGTCGCTGACCAAGCGACATCCTCCCGCAGTCCGCTTCAGCGATGGGTCCCGTCACGGGCTGCCCGGCATTCGATTTTTCAGGCATAGCAGATTTGTGTTAGCGGAGGACCGGTGCCAGGTGCGAGCCAGCGCCGGTTCCAGGTTGTCGGGAACGTTGCGTCGGACGATTTCCCCCGAAAGCGGTGGCGAATCGATCCATCAACACCAAAAAGATGGCTTACGTCCGACCGGGAACGCGGCTTCCTGAGCGTTTTTTTCCCGGGTCGCGTCACGGGCCGCCCGAAAAATGCTATTAGTTCAATGAAGCGGTATTTCCGACAAGGCGGCGCGCTACACAAATACATCCATGAAACATACATCGGCAGTGGACGGGAAACCGGCAGTGTCGCCAGCGACCGCGACCGACGAACCTACCGTCCGTCGTCGGGTGCTGGTCGCGGAAGATGATCGAGCGTTGGCCGACGTTATCCGGCTGGCCTTGTCCCGCGCGGGATTCGAGGTTTCCGTGGCGAACGATGGGCAAGCCGCACTGCAGCTGGCGTCCACCAGCACCTTTGACGTTGTGATCTCGGACTACCAGATGCCGAAGATCAACGGGGAACAGCTTCTCACGGCCGTGCGGTCCGACAGCGCCTCGCAGGACGCCAGTCTGATACTCTGCTCGGCACGCTACTACGAATTGGACTCCGAGCGCTTAAACGCGGACTTGCGCCTGTCCGCGATCTTCTTCAAGCCGTTCAGCCTGGCGGAACTGGTTCACGCGGCGTCGGCTTGATTTGGCGAACTCAAGGACTCGCGGCCGGCGCGGATGAGCCACTGGCGTTACCCTCGTTGCCCGGTGTTCCCGCTGGCGTACCAGGTGGGCCATTCTTCTGGCCAGGCGTCACCGTCTTCTGTTCCAAGAGCATGCGTCCCAGGACCTCGCGCACCCGCGAGGCATTCGTATTACCCTGAACCCGCAGGACAGACACACTCGACAGTGGCCGAGCTGCCTCGTCCATCGCCTGGACCATTTCGGTGACATTCCGCATCAGGATCTCGCCCTCCGCGGATACGAGCAGCGTATTGGTGACGTCGTCGACGCCGAGCGACAGTTTGCCCTTAAAGGTAACCCGCGTCCGATCTTTTTCGTCGCCCGACTCGCCTCCTTCGTTGAAGATGTAGGTCGTGCCCGAAGCTTGGCGATTGCGTTGCTCGGGGTTGGCATTGCTATTCTGCAGGGCTTTGTCGTTCGAGCTGAGCAGGTCCCGGTAGACATCCTTGATGGCATCCGCGATCGTTTGGGCTCGCGAGTAACGGATCGGGAAGGACGCGGTCAAACGCGCGGAACTCGCGTCCGCCTGCTGCGCCTGGTCGTACGTCGAGATGAGGTCCCGGATGATTTGCAGCTGCTCGGCATCGGCGCCCTGCACGAGAATAGAGTTCGTGTCATAGTCGTCGATGAATTTCAGCTTACGGCGCTGCGACAGTCGGTAGCTGGGTTCCTCTTTGTTGCGGTCCTGAGAGAAGCTGTCGTAGTAGTAGTAAACGCGAGCATTGGAGGGCGACTTGCTGGAGCTGTCCAACTCGAAAAACTCCTCCAGGTTTTTCGACACGTAATACGAGTCGGCGTGCTTGAGCTTAAAGACGTGGAAGTCCCGGCGAGGCGGCGCCAGTTGGGCGATCAGCTCCTCCAGCAGGTCGAGTGCTCGCGTGTCATCCGAGGTAATGACCAGCCGCCCGTCGGGGCTGAGGATTACACCGACCGGTGGTGTGGCTGCTGCATCCGGCAACTCGCCGGAACTTTGCGAGGAGGGTGAGGTTGTCCCGGGTGAGGCATCGCCGGCCGCAACACTGCCTCGCGGCGGGTCTTCGGGCCGTAATTCGCTGCCGCTCGGTGCCTGGGCAAGATGTGTGTCCCGTGTCGTATCGGCCTCGGCTCGCGCATCCGCCGCGGCCAGCCACGCGACGGAATGGCCAGCGTCGTCGCGTGCCGGATTCGAGGGTGTCAGGCGATGGCGTCGCGCCTCCTTAAAGCGTGATGAGCTCTCGACCGGCGACTCGGCAGGCTCCGCAGACGGGGATGTCGCCGGAGCTCTTCCATCGGGTTCGCCGAGGAGCGGGGGCACCCGTGGCAACTGGAGCGGATTAGGAGCCAGACCCGGCCATGCGCCGCGCAATCGTTCCAGCAGTCGCTGCAAGTCCTCGGGCGCCACCGTGTCGAGAACCCGGATGCGCTCTCGACTGCCGCCGGCCGCGGGGATCTCTCCGAGCTTTACGAGCAGGTTCGTGACTTCCCCGATCTCCAGTTCGTTGGCCCACAGGAGCAGACGGTTGTTCTGCACATCCGCATCCACGCGGAACTTGTCGTCGGACTTATCCCCATTCTCCGATCGGCGATAAGGTGAATAATAAAAATCGTAATACCGAGGCTGCTGCTTCTCTTCTTTAGGACCTGTCATCATAAACTCGATCGTGCCGGCGACGTAATCGGCCTCGAGCCGTCGAAGCGTGATGACCTCGAACTTTCGCGTGCTTCCGTCGAGCCGCTCGAGGACCTGCCGAATAGTCAGATGATCCGCCAAGGTCGCATAGGCTATGATCGACTTGTTCTTCGCATCGACCTCCAGCCGCGTGGTGGGGTGGAGTTCGCCTATTTCGAATAGTGTTCGGACGAGGGCGTCGGGGTCGACCGTGTGCATGCGATATACTTGCATGCGGTTGATATTGGTGAGCAGCGACTGAGCGCGATCGCTCTCGACATCGATCGCCTTGACCGCCTGGGCAATGATCTCCATTTTGTCCGGAGGCGCATTGGCCAGAATGCTGTTCTGCCGCTCGTTGGCGACCAAGTGGATGTCTTCGTTCTTCTTGGGCTGCGGCTGCGGCTGGTTTCCGCCTTGCCGCTGCATCATCATCATCATCTGCTGTTGCATCATCTCCATCTGTTCCGCGGCACCCTGGCGGGAGCCGGACGGCCGCTTCACATCCATCCCCAGTAGTCCTTGGAGCTGAGGGAGCACCTCGCCAGCCCGCGTGTGCTGCAAGGGAAACTCGCGCACCAGCTGCTGATCGCTGTCCGGCGACTGTTCCCGCTGCAGCAGATTATAGATCTCACGCAAATTGACGACGGCGTCCATTGCCTCAATGCGATTCGTCGCTTTCAGCGGAGTGAGCTTGGCGTTCGGGCTCAACATCGGCTTCAGTTCCTCGACCGCCTTCTCCGACAGGAGCCAATCCAGCGGCAGCGACACCTTGACGTATTCATGAGGCAAGCGACTGGCCAGTTCGGCCGGCTCGACCCGGGGAACCAAACCGGGATTCAGTTTTTGAATGTTGGCGACCGAGAGAATCTCGCCCTGCTCGAGGAGCGTATAGCCGCGCGCGAGCAGGTGACGGTTGATTAAGTCCCGGGCTTCCGGAATGGTGTACGCTCGCTGCGTGACCAGGTTCAGATAGTCGCCAGGCAGTTCTTGCCAATCGAGGCTCATCCCGGAAATACGTGCCAGCCACTCGAGCACATCCGCCCAGGATTGACCGTGAAAGCTGAAGCGGACTTTGCCCTCCGGATTCGGATCGACCTTGAGCTCCCGCGGATCGGGAGGCAGCGGCGGCTTTTCGGGACGCTGTACGGATGCAGGCGATTCATCCTTTTTGGCGTCCGGCTTCTTGCTCTCGGCGGGATTCCCCGCCGGCGTCTCCTTCGCTGGCGCACCTGTCGGACGTGCCAGCGGCTTGCCGTCCGGTCCGATCGGTACCGCTCGGACGCCACCCGGTGCTGCCGTCGGGACAGCCGCTTCTTGAGCTCGCACCGCGGCGAGCTTCATCACAATAGCCACCGAGACGGCCAGCCCCAAGGCCCAGCGGAGAGTGGGAAACATCATATCTATGCCGGTCTGGATCGATTTGCCAT
>JBFWYF010000433.1:0-6413 GCA_050186685.1 Pirellulaceae bacterium | reverse complement strand
GTTTTGCGGCGAATTGTAATAACGGTGATAGTAGGGACGGTAACTGTTGTCGTACCAGTTCCAGTATCCGTCCCAGTAATCATCCGCCTTCGCCGCCGTGGGCGCAATCGCTGTAAACGACAGGCCCATGACGGTAGCGATCAACATTTGGCGTATCCAGCGTTTCATGGTTATCCTCGCTGTTCAAAAAGTTACCGATCCATCCGGCCAGCTCTACCGACCCTGATTCAGGGTTTCGCGAAGCTGGCGTACCTCTTCCTGCAGTTTCTGCAAAGCCGTTTCAATCCGTTGATGCTGCTCGGCCATTCGGCGGTCATGTTCCAGCTGCATCGCATGGGGTGGGACGTTGCCGTCCTCATCCTCATACCCACCGCCATAGAACTGGCCGCCTTGTCCTTGGTCTTGTCCCCCCTGGTCGCTGCCCCACTGTTGGTAGGAAACGAACGTCTCGCGATCGCCCAGGACTATGGGGATCTGCAGCGGTTGCCCCCCGCGCTCGATCACAAATTCGGCACGCGACTGCGGTTCCATGCTTTCGATCGATGCGATGAGATCCGGCGTCGACTGCACGGGTTGCCCGTTGAGTTGCTGGATCACATCACCGGGCTGCAAGCCACCCCGCGCCGCGGGACCGCTCGGATAAACGCTCACGATGCGCACCCCGGGCTGTCCTTGCGCCGCGTCCTGGAGATAGACTCCCAGCCAGGCTCCTTCCGTATTGGGTTCGTTCTGTGCGACTTGAATGGTGTACTGCTGGCCATTGCGTTCGATCAGGATCGGCACTTGGCGACCGTACTGGCCCGCGAGGTACGCCTGCAACTGTCGGCCGTTACTGATGGTCCGGCCATCAATGGCCAGGAGACGGTCACCCGCCTGAAATCCCGCTTGCGCGGCGACGCTGTCGGGTTGTACATTGGCAATGGTCAGACCTGCTTGACCCTGGGCCTGGCCCTGCTGCTGCTGTTCGAATTGAAGTCCCAGATTGCGGCGTCCGGACCGACGGTTTCCGGCCGTGTCCCGATCTTGGCCGCCATTGGCGTCATTTCGGCCGCCCCGATCGCGACCTGTTACATTCCGGTCGGCGGCGTTGCGATCCACGGGGTTACGGATTTGCTGGCCTGAAGGTTGATTCTGGGCGTCCGGCGTCCCGCGTGACGGGTTCTGAGGACTGCTGGGATTCTGGTTCCTCGTACGACCAGTATTCTGGCCAGCCGCATCCCTATTCCGGTCTGCGGGATTGCTGCGGGTGGCCGGATTCCCGCGATCAGCCTGATTCGCTGGTTGATTCGAGTTCGGACTGCTCGACTGAGCGGCACTGTCTGCCTGGCTTGAACTCGCCGGCGCATTCGCGGGCTGAGCCGGATTCTGGTTTTGACTTTTGTTCGTATCCTGGCTTTGGTCGGCGGTGGCGTTCACCGTGTTGTCGCTCGCATTCGGTGCCGGTGATGTCGGTGCCTGTCCCCATGACCACACACTCGTCGAACTTAGTAACAACGCGGCGGCGCAACCGGCCACCTTGCCGTGCGACGGCATCCACCAAGTCTTCTGTTCCCATACCATGCTTGTTCTCCTTTTGCATTCCTAAGCCCACCGAACTCACAACTGCGGGGCCACGCTCCTATGGTTCCCCGTCAACAATCAAGCAAATCCCGCTCGCACCTCGCATGCCAAGGCGGCGACAAGGAGGTGTACCAGGAGACACGAAACCCGGTCGGCTATCCGCGGACCGGCGACGGTCCGACATCCGGCGCGCCTCGTTCGCTTGCCAGAAAGCGATGACACGCTTCCAGAGTGGGAAAGCGCCGTTTGACGGCCAGTTCGCGATCACTCCAGATCATCCATCCCTCGTGCTGGATCTCCGTGGCCCACCATGCCGAACCGTCGGGCGCACTCAGGCGGATGGAAGACGCAAGCATGGCGTCGAGTGAAGGGAAGCCGTGTTGTCGGGCTAGTTCCTCCCTCTGTGCAGCCAAACGTTTCTCCTGTTGCGAGACCTCGTCGATAGCCTGCTTGGCAAGCTCCGCGGAGCCTGCACGCTCGACAAGCTTCTCGGCTTCCACTTGCACAGCGGGCGCCACGTGTTCGTGTTCCTTCCACTCCTGATCGGCTGCCTGATGAGCAGCCGGATCGCCGATAGCGCGGGCGGACTGAGAACCTTGGAAGGATCTCTGTTCTTGTGCCATGTTGCGTCTCCCAGACCTACGACTCTGTGGCGAAAGTGAACGTTCGTCAGCCGCTATGTCCCTGGGCAGGAAACGATGCGAGCAGCCGACGAACTTCCTCGCAGCCAGCAAGAAACGAGCAGGCCCTAACCGAATGGTTCTAAGGCTTCCAGACCAAGAGACTCAGCGAGGCAACCCGCATGCCGAGAATGGCCGGGCGGAGAGAGTCACGGTTGGCTCCGGCGCGGCGTCGCAGCGGCCGACGCCGCTACCGGACCAAGGCGGCTTGTGCTCAGATGATGCCGCTCTTCACCGCCCAAACGGCGGCCTGCGTGCGATCCTCGACATCGAGCTTGCGGATGATGTTCTGGACATGCTCTTTCACTGTCTCGACGCTGATCCCCAGCGCCTTGCCGATTTCCGTGTTGCTGAAGCCCTGCGATATGTGACGCAGCACTTGCGTCTCGCGGTCGGTCAGCGGATTGACTTCATCGCGCTGACGGTACGAGGTGGGCCGCCGGATACGCCGCAACAGACTTTCGTCGGGCAATGGCTCATCGCGATAGACTCGGTCGATGGCCGCGGCCAGCTGGCGTGGCGGCGTATCCTTCAGTAGATAATCATTGGCCTTGAGCGCGGCGCTGCGCGCTAAGTAGATCGGATCGGCGAAGGCCGACAGCATGATGACGCGCTGTTCCGGTATTTTTTCGCGGATCTGTTGCAGTGCCCACAATCCGTCCCGATGCTTCATCTGGACATCCAGGAGTACGACATCGGGTTTCAGTGTCGAAGCCTGGGACACCACGTCTTCGCCACTCTCCGTCTGCCCTACGATCGCGATCCCAACTTCCTCTAGCAGATTTGCCAATCCCTCACGGGTCGCTGGGTGATCATCGGCGATGAAAACCCTCACTCTTTCGCTCATTTTGAATTGTTTCCCGCATGACGAGTCACTTTGAAGTGAAACATTTTTCGACTGCGGAGTGGATCCGCAGCTGCCCTTGCGCGAACCGCGCTGCCCGCGCGAATCCGCAAAAATGACTATACGCTACGTGGCGACTGGTTCCAACGGGCAAAAGCGAGCTCAGAGCAACACATTCTGGCAGCCGATGCCGGAGATGCACCGCGCGTGCCAGCGGCGCTCACCAGAACGGGCGAGAGGATCAGCGATGCAGCGGTCGAACCTCGCGGGAGTCGTGAGTCGAGCGGACCGCGTGGCGCCAGTGCTCCCGCAGCGTCCGTGCCGACGCGTTCTCTGGAGCGAAGCTCAAGATGTCATCAAGGCCCGCCTGACCGGTCTCGAAATCGCCGCGCTCGAACGCCAGGCGTGCGAGGGCGAGGCGGGGCGCGACGTAGGCACGGTCGAGTTGCGCCGCCCGTTCGTAGGCCTGACGTGCGGCCTCGGAGTGGTGCGTCCGCTCGAGTCCGCTACCCAAGTTGTGGCGATAACGGGCGTTCCCGGGTGCCAATGCGACGGCGGCGCGGTAATGGGCGAGGGACTCATCCCAGGCCTTTCGCCGTGCAGCGAGCACACCGAGCTTGTCGTGGGCCGCCGCGTTGCCCGGATCCAATGTCACAACGTCAGCGAAGGCCCGTTCCGCAGTAACTTGGTCTCCTTGCGCCAGCGCGGCCAAGCCGTAGTTGTACTGCAACATGCGGTTTTGCGGATGGATCTGAGCGGCCCGCTCGTAGACCGCGCGTGCCTCCGCCATTCGACGGCCGCGCAGCAGGGCCTCGCCCAGGTTCAGGGCGACAGAAGCCGATGCAGGCTGGATGGTGAATGCCCGCCGAAAATGCCTGATCGAGTCGTCGATTTCGCCACGCCGCAGCAACACTTGGCCGAGGTTCGAGTGGGCGGCCCATGCGTCTGGGTTGTGTGCGAGTGCGTGGCGGCACCAGGTTTCCATCCCCTGGTCGACGTGAGCTTGGCGCCAACTGGCTGCGCTCAGTCCCAGGATGACGGCGCTGGCGACGACAAGGGCTCCGCGGCGCATGATTGGCCGGCTCGCGCGCCGGACGTGTTCCACGCCGATCCCGGCGAACGTCGCCCATCCGATCATGGCGAAGTATTGCCAGCGATCCGCAGCGGAGGCGTGCTGGAAGTACGCGTTTTCGACGAGGCCGGACAGAGGAAGCACGTTTAGCGCGGCAAAGCCGAAAGCATATGCCACGGTCCGGCCATGCGACCGCCAGCTCAAGGCGCACAGGGATGCCAGCCCGACAATCCCGATCAACGGTAACCAGGCCGCCGGCTGATGACTGTCGATGCTCCAGCGCGCGTACGGCATATGGAGATCGATCGGGCACCAGAACGAAAACGCGTAGAACCACACCGCGCGAGCGGCGTGCAGCACCCGCTCCACACTCCCGAGCCCACTGGCAGAAAGGCCGCCGAGCGCGTGCACTTGCTCGGACCAGTACCGCAGGGCACCGGCACCGCAGGACAGGAGAAAAAACGGGACCAGCTGGCCGAATCGCGGGTCGCCACCAGTTCGGCGTACGATACGAAACCCGAGCCAGACGACCGGCAGCAGGACCGTCAGTGACTTGCTTAACAAGGAGAGCGCGAACAACGCCGCCGCTCCGCCATACGCAGGCGACCGCCAGGTGGGGGCCCGCTGCCACGCCAGACTTGCCGCCAGAGCAAAGAAGACGCTCAGCAGATTGTTCCGCTCATAGATCCAGGCGACGGACTCGACCGCCACGGGATGTACGGCATAGACGAACGCCGCCCAGCGGGCGCCGGGGATGCCGGTCCGCGTCAGCAAACATCCCAGCAGCACGGCGTTGGCGGCATGCACCAGCACGTTGGTGGCATGGAACACCAACCGGTTCTCCCCGAACAACCGGCACTGGACCCAGAACGAATCGAACGTGACGGGCTCGTAGATGATCGTTTGCGGCCGGTACCAGTTCTCGAGCCATCCCCAGGGGGCATCCATCTGCGGGTTGCCCAGCATCAGCCCCAGCCGGTCGTCCCAGATGTAATCCCCCGCGAGGCAAGGGATGTAGATGCATGTCACGGCGGCCAGGATCCCGATCGGCCAGCCCCACACCCAATAGTTCGGTAGGGAAGGGATCCGCAGGGGCATGTCCAGTTCCTCGCCGGGGCCAGAGCCGGCTGGCAGAGTGGAGTTCCCTGCTGCCGCGGCGACTTATACCGGTGAGCGGGGGCCCGCGGCAAGACCGATCGCATCCAGGTCACTGCCTCTTTGACTCCGCTTCGCGATCCCACTGCGGCCTCTGTGAGAGCTTCCTCCATCGTCCGCCGCGAGGCCCGCAGAGGCATTCACATGCCTCTGCGGGGACTCCTCCGTCGCAGGCTTCTGCCTAGAAAGCTCGATTGAAGAACAACTGGAACTCCGCGTCGTACGGATGTTCCGCGGCACTCTGGTTCCCGCGCAGCGGCGCGACACCGGCCAATGTCAGCGTCGACACATTGAAGAACTGGAAGTTCAAACCAGCGGTCAGTGCCAGTGTGTCCATGCGTACGGCCGGGTTAAACAGCCCGTTCACGGCATCTGGATCCTGCATGGTCGTCGTGTAATGGATTTCCAACTGCGGAGCGACGCCCGACAGCCGTGCTCCGTCGTTGCGGTAGATCCACCGTCCGATGGCCATGTCCAGGTGCAGCAGCGACTGTTCCTGCAGTTGGCCGATGTAGGTGCCGCTATCGATGATCGAGTAACCATTGCCATCGAAGTCGGCCTGGACGTAGCTCATGAAGTAGAGGTTCTCGTTCGGCGTCACGAGCAGGCCGAGGAAGGGCATGAAGTGTAAGGCATCGTTCTCGATCACGAGCGTGTCGATTGATGCGTCCTGAGCGGTCGGGATGTTGAAGCCGACGCCGGCCGACAACATGTAGCGGTCTGTGGCTAACAGGGCGACTTTGGGAGCAATCGTGATGTTGCCGAACTGCGTGTCACTGTCATTCGCGTCGTTGCCGTCGGACGTCTGGTTGGCGGCGAGACCGTAAGCAAACGGCGCCCGGAATTCGAGCGAGGCCATGCCATCCCAGAAGGTCTTCTCAATACCGAACGTATACCGCCGGACGTCCAACTCGCGGCCTTGGACTGTGTACACGGCATTGAAGAACTGGTTGTATGCGAAATAAATGCGGTCGCGCGGGAAGGGAGACACGTTGTCCGACACCTTGAAGCGCCGGTCGCCGGCCGCCACGGGGATTCCGGGACCACGCTCTGGGTCGAAGATAAATGTTCCTAGGACGTACCCGCCAGATCGGAAGAGCAC
>JBFWYF010000432.1:0-6418 GCA_050186685.1 Pirellulaceae bacterium | reverse complement strand
ATTGAGCCACGTTGGGGCCTCCTTGCCTAAAGGAATTAAAAGCAAATCCCAATGTGGCTGGAGGCCTCAACTTCTCCAATAGCAATCTCTTGGAACAACGAACCGTCCAGGAAACTGGACGGCGTTGAGTGCCACCCGGCCGCTATGGCGAGTGTGCCTACAGCGAGGCAAAGAGCTCGTCGAGTTCGTCCAGCGATGCGGCCGCTCCGAGCCACGCAAGACTCGCGTCGTCGGGTTCCGCCCCGGACGTCATTTCGCCGACGGCGACATCGGTTGATTCTGCGCGCCAGTGCGCCACAATTTCAAAGACCTGATCGGTACTCTGCACGTCGAGCAGTCGGACGGAATCCAGCGACTCGCGCGCGTCGCTCGACGTACCGTCCAACACCTCCAGGGGCAGCCAAAGCACATGGCCGAGGGACACCTCCGCGCCGCTGGATTGCAGCGTCGCCGTCACGACCGTGGAGCCGCCCGTCGTAGCGGATGTGACTTCCGCCACCTGCCAGCCGGAGCCCGGAGCGATCGCGTCCAACTTTCCACGCAGCGCCGATGCATTGTACGAGAGCGTCACGTCGAGCCTCTCCACCGGCGTAGCACTCGTTACCACGACCGGGACCACCCGTACCGGTGCGGTTGCGACCGGCGGTGGGACGACGACAGGAACGGTCAGGGCGGCCAGTGCCCTCGATGCAGCACCCGATCCCGCCCATTCCCCCTCCGCGCCCAGCGCTGCCATGCCCGATAAACCTGGCGCCGGTTCGTCCTCGCCGTTGCCCGCCGGCGTCGGAGACTCCCCTTCCGCCGAGCCCGTATTGGCTGACGCTCTCTCGGCGGAGGTCGTCTCGGCGGTCAGCGTCGTCGCCGACGCCGCGGGCTGGCTATCGTCGACGATCGTCCGAATCGTATTGATCCAGCCAGTCGTGCCGACGGGTAAAGCTACGGTGGTAAATAAACGGTTGTACACGAACTCGGGCCGCAAACCTAATTCACGGAAATTCTGATTTGAGACCGATTGATTCGCCGCGAGAGTCAGCGAGATTTCATTGGATCCACCTTCGAGGTAAGCCCCGGGTTGCTGCTCAACGATGCGATAGCTGCCCGCCGTAAGTGCTGTGAACGAATAGCGACCGTTATCGCCGGTCGTCGTGATCGCGACCTGCTGATTTGTCGCCGCGTTAACGAGCACGATGGTGACACCCGGGATACCTTCCGTCCCGTCCGGCTGGTTATTGACGTTGACATCGGCGTAGACAAACCCCGACACGCTGGTGTCGCCAGTCGCGTCGCCGGCAACCTTGATGCGGCCATCGGTTCCGTCCGCCCCGGGCTGTGGCGTCGTGATCAGCGGAATGGCGCCTTCGTTCAAACTCAGTTCCGCAAGATCGATTGTCAACACGTCGCCCACCGCCGCATTATTGCGGATCGCAAAGTTGACGTTCAGCAAGCTGCCATTCCCCGCACCGAGTTCCTGGGCCGCGAAGACGAACACCTGGATCGTTCCTGCGTCTGCATCGACGTTGGCCACGACTTCTGCGCTACCGGCCCATACGGACCCGGCCTGAATGTCGTCTTCCGTCACATTCAACCGCGTGGGGTCATACTGAATGCGGATCTCGGCGGCGCGCACGCCGGCGGCGTTGTCGATGTTGATGGGCGTGGCGACAATTTCGGCCACCTCGCCGGACAGGTCATCCGGAATATCCACCGCGGCGAGCACACGTCGAGCTTCCAGCAATTCAAAACGTAGCGTACGGACGTGACCAGACATGGGATTCCCCAAGACAAGAAAAATTCCTGGACGGGCTGTCGACAGAAGTGTCGAGCGGGGACGCTTCAGGACCATTCGCGGGGCCGAGTCATACGTAAAATGACCGGAACGACCAAGTCCAATAATCGCGCCGGAACAGTTGAACGTGGTAACCGATCATCCGCTGCGAATCCGTCGCCGCGTGGCACGCGTGTCGAGACACTCGCTCTCGCGGACCAGCCAAACTGGTCAAGTGTCGCTGAGGAGCATACGGAGAGGAGATGCGAGACATCGGGCTTCCGGGCAGTATGCTTGGCGTCCGGGAAGTGCGATAGATACAACGCATGATTCGAAAAATGCAAAAAGTCTCCGGGAACTGTTTCAAACATTCCACACATCTACGCCGTAGTGAATCGGGCTCGGGCAGAGACCGATTTCAGCGACGTGGGGGCATTTTCTCCGTCGCACCCATTCGAGCCATGACAACACGCTGGCAACTCGGCCAGAGTCCTTGATTGGCCGACGATGAACCCTACTTCGACAAATTCGTACCGACGAACGAAATGTGGCATCTGACATGTAGACGCCACGGCAGGGCCAAACGTTGCAATCACAAAGGCAATTTCGGCAAAAGAAAAATGATGTCCTATCCCGGGACTGCCCGCAGATTGCACAGGCTGGTCAAGCTACGAGACGGCGTTGATATTCTCTGGCCGATTACGTGACAAGGAGCAAGAAAATGGTTCTAGATAGATAGCATGAGCGATCGGGGTGCGCGCATTTGAGACCGGCGCCTGTTCCGGGATTCGAGTCCCAGGTGCGTACACTCGCCGAGTCGCGGACACTCGGCGAAAAAAAGGGATCGGGATTAAGCCAATCGGGAGAGTGGCGCCGATCCAAGGGAGATTGGCAGGGAGGCCAGTTTTGCGTCATGTCCTGGCAGCGGCGTGACGAAGTCTCGGGGTGCGAGGCGACCGAGGGATCGAGGCACGGAGGGCAGCGGTAGGGTGGATGTCCTTCGATTTGCTGAACTTTCATTTGCTTGAGGGTCGCACGTTATGGTCCGAGCTTGGGGATTGGTAGAAGCTCTTGCGAATTTCATCCGTCAATTGCTGGTGCGTGTTCGGTCGAGCGGCGAACGCGGGAATCGTCGCAGTCTGGCATGTGAACCACTCGAGGCGCGTCAGGTGCTCGCCGTGACGGTCGAGGGATTGACGCCCACGCCCAGCGGCTTCGCGGTGCAAGTGAGCGAAGAGATTCGCTCCAGCATTCTGAACCTTTACGACGCTCAGAATGGCGCGCTGGGAGCGGCCGATGTTCGGCTGACCGGAGCTTCGGTCGGCGAGGTATCCGGCTCGTTGGTCGTGGACGGCGAACAACTGCATTTTGTCGCGACGGGGGGCACCCTGGCGCCGGACGATTACACGGTGACGATCCGCAGTGCCGCGGATGGCGTCGTAGACGCGGCGTTGGGGGAACTGCTCGATGGCGAGTTCGCGGGCACGTTCCCGTCCGGCAACGGATCGGCGGGGGGCGACTTTGTATTCAACTTCAGTGTCGCGGCGGCCGAGTCGATCGTGATCAGCTTGCCCGATTTCGCCCGCGGGCCGGAGCAGGCTGTCCAGGTGCCGGCTCAGGGCAGCGGTGTGGCCTTGTCTGGCGGGCTGCCGTTGCAGCTGTCCAATGCCAGCGGCGTCACATCGGCGCTGGTCACCATCCACTACGATCCGGCTTTGCTGCAGATCACCGGTGCGGCCCCCGGTCCCGATGCTCCCGAGGGGAGCCAAGTGGAAGTGAACCTGTCCGTCTCGGGGCAAGTCACCCTTGCATTCTTCTCGCTCGAGCCGCTCACAGCGGGTGCCGCCCGCATTGTGACGCTGCAGGCGGCGGTGCCCGAGACTGCGACGTACGGCGCAGCCCACGTGCTGGACATCACATCCGTCGAGATCAATGCCGGCGCGCGGCAAGCCACGGCGGACGACGCCATCCATCTTGTGGCGTTCCCTGGAGACGCGAACGCCAACCGCCGCTATGACACCGAGGATGCTCGTCTGATCGCCCGTGTCGGGGTCGGGCTGGACGGGGGCTTCGCCATTGATCAGCCTTCCCTGCCTGCGCCCACCACATTCCAACGCACCTATCCCCTGATCGATGCCGTGATTGTGGGTGACGTGACCGGCGTGGATGGTCTGAGCCCGCTCGATGCCAGCGACATTCTGCGCCGAGTCGTCGGGCTGACAACGCCCAATCTCCCACCGTTGCCCAACCAGCAGGCTCCCACCAGCCTGGCGCTTTCGGCAACCAGCGTGAACGAAAACCTGGCTGCGAATACGGTCGTTGGCACCTTCACCACGACGGATCCAGATAGCGGCGATACGCACGTGTACACACTTGTAAGTGGCACCGGCGACACGGACAACAGCTCGTTCACGATCTCCGGCAACCAACTCCGCACGGCTGCGGCGTTCGACCGCGAAGCGAAGGCCAGCTACTCGGTGCGTGTCCGGACTGCGGACACCAGTGGTCGTTCGCTCGAACAGGCCTTTTCGATTTCTGTGGCCAATGTCAACGAATCGCCAACCGGTATCGGTCTGGGAACGACGACCATCGCGGAGAACCAGCCGGTGGGAACTCCTGTGGGCACTTTGTCCACGGTGGATCCGGACACGGGTAATACGCATACGTATACGCTCGTCAGCGGTGAAGGCGACGATGATAATGTGGCCTTTACGATCGACGGCAATCAGCTGAAAACCGGCGTGGCATTGAATTTCGAGAGCCAGTCGAGCTACGCCATCCGCATCCGCAGCACGGACCAGGATGGTCTGTCGATCGACGAGACGTTCACTGTTTCGGTAACTGGGGTGAACGAAGCCCCGACGCAGGTGACGCTGACGGGCACGACGGTCATCGAGAATCGGCCAGCTGGCACGGTCGTGGGGACCTTGGGTTCTCTCGACGCGGATGCCGGTGACACCCACACGTACACGCTGGTGAGCGGAGAAGGAGACAGCGGCAATGCGGCCTTCCTGATCGACGGGAATCAGTTGAAGACCGTGGGAGTGCTGGACGCGGACACGCAGACAACCTACAGCATTCGCATCCGCAGCACCGATCAAGGTGGATTGACACGGGACGAGACATTCACCATTAACGTCACCGGCGAGAACGCGGCTCCAACCGCTCTCACCTTAGGCACAAGCACCGTTGCCGAAAACTCGCCGCTCGACACGTTCGTGGGAACGCTGACGACCACCGACCCCAATGCCAGCGATACGCATACGTATACGCTCGTGGCGGGCGAAGGGGATACGGACAACGCCGCGTTCGTCCTGGACGGCAATCAGCTCAAGACGGCCGCTAGTTTCAACTTCGAGTCGCAGAACTCCTACACCATCCGCGTGCGCAGCACGGATGCCGGCGGACTGTCGACCGAGCAGACGTTTACGATCACGGTTACCGCCGTCAACGAGGCGCCGACCGCGGTAGAACTGGACGCAAGCAGTCTGAACGAGAATCTGCCTGCCGGTTCGGTCGTGGGCAACCTGGCGACAACCGACCCCGATGCCGGCGATACGCACACGTACACGCTCGTCGCGGGAGAAGGGGACGACGGCAATGCGTCGTTCACGATCGACGGCAGCCAGTTGAAGACGGCTGAGCCTCTGGATGCCGACGTGCAGACCACGTACAGCGTTCGGGTCCGCAGCACGGACATTGCCGGACTGTCCCACGAACAGACGCTGACGATCACCGTCAACGGTGTCAACGAGGCCCCCGCAGACGTGGCCCTGACCGGTCAGAGCGTTGCCGAAGGGTTGCCCAGCGGCGTCATCATTGGTTCGTTTGCGAGCACCGATCCGGATAGCGGCGACTCGCACACGTACACCCTGGTCTCCGGCGACGGAGACACAGGTAACGCCGCGTTCACCGTTGAAGGCAACCAGCTGAAATCGGCTCAGGAGTTCGAATTCGCGACACAAAACAGTTTCACGATTCGGGTCCGCAGCACCGACGCCGGAGGCCTGTCGACGGAAAAGACCTTTACGATCAGCGTGACGGACGGTAATCAGGCTCCCACGGCGTTGGCGCTGGACACGACCAGCATCGCGGAGAATCTCGCCGCCGGGGCGGTCGTGGGCAGTTTCACCTCGACCGATGTGGATGCCGGCGATACGCACACATACACGCTGGTCTCTGGCGACGGAGACACAGGTAACGCCGCGTTCACAATCGACGGCAACCAGTTGAAGACCGCCGGCGAGTTCGACTTCGAGACGCAGAACAGCTTCGCGATCCGCGTCCGCAGCACCGACGCCGGTGGCTTGTCGACGGAGCAGACGTTGACGATCAGTGTCACCGGCGTGAACGAGGCCCCCACCGCGCTGGCGCTCGACGCGACCAGCATCGTCGAAAATCTCGCTGCCGGGGCGGTCGTGGGCAGTTTCACCTCGACCGATGTGGATGCCGGCGATACGCACACATACACGCTGGTCTCTGGCGACGGAGACACAGGCAACGCCGCGTTCACGATCGACGGCAACCAGTTGAAGACGACAGACGCCCTCAATTTCGAGGCGCAGAGCAGCTACGAGATTCGGGTGCGCAGTACGGATCAGGGCGGCTTATCGGCCGAGCAGACGTTCACGATCGACGTCACCGGCGTGAACG
>JBFWYF010000431.1:0-6418 GCA_050186685.1 Pirellulaceae bacterium | reverse complement strand
CGCCGCGAGGGAAGTCTGGCGACTTCGGCTCCAGGCGCGCGGGAGTCGCCCGTGTCGCGGAAGTCGCCAGACGACGCGACAGCGTCGTCGGAAGACTTCCGAAATAGCATCGTCACCGGAGAACGCAGCGACGGAAGTCTGGCGACTTCCGCTACAGGAGCGTGTCAGGCCGGAGCAGCGAAGACCACGACCCAGACGACCCCCCGCTTGGCGATGCCCATCTCGCGGTAGTTGCTGTTCGCAATCTTTCGCCCATGACGCGGTGAATCCTGCCAGCCGCGAAACGTGGCACGGACTCCCGCGATTCCCGACAGGGGCCCCTCCCACGCCAGGTTCTCACCGCAGTAGAGGAATCGATATCCGGCCCGGTCCAGCCGTGTCTGGACGGTGCCATCCAAAGTGTGGTCCAAACGACCCATACGGTAGAGCGTGTGGGCATAGTCGCCCGCTACTCGCGTGAGCTGGTCATGCAGCGCCAACAGAGGCAAACCCAGGTTCCGCCGTGCCTCGTTGTGCAGCTGATGCATCTCGAACGCGAAGTACTGAGGATCGTCGGTCGGCGGAGTTGGCGTTCGTCGACTCAGGGGCGGCGCCGGCTGAATGGGCGTCACAGGCGGAGCCGGCTGACACAGCAATCCATACGCGCTGGTCTCCATACCCCGTGCTAGCAGCGGCAGACCGCCGACGGTAGCCGCCAGGCCGGCGCCGAGTAACGTCCGCCGGTCCATCGTCCTCCGCAGCCCAGGTTCGTGGCCTTGCCGCCCCAGACGGACGCCCGCCGCACGACAACCTTGTGATTCTTTCCGTTCCATGTGCCTCGTCTCCTGCACTGAAAATTCTGTCCCGTTGTCCCAAGTTTGCCTGTTCTCGCATCCCGCGCGGGGCCGTCGTCTCCCTCCGGAGAACAAGGCGGAGTTTCCCACCGGAACGCACGGTTATTGAAACAACCGAGCGAGAATTTGTCGCGAAAATGGCGCAAACTCCACACCACGTTCCAGACCCGCAAACTGTCCCGTTTCACCTCCCCTGCCTGCCTGTCCAGAGCTCGCCAGAATCCTCAGAACGTGCAATCTCAATTGAGCCTGCGGTTCAAGGTTGCTAGAGTCTGGCCCCTGCGCGGCGAGGTGAGTCGGGCGGGCGAGAGACAGGCGAGCTCGAGAGACGATCTGGCGGGAGTTAGCAGGCATGCAGAGGCAGAAGGGCTGCTGGGTCAAGTGGGCCCGCGTGGCGCTCGTTGTCGGCGGCATGGCGGGCGGCAAATGGGCTGGCGCTGAGCTTCCCGTTGAGGGAGGGCCGTCGGGTGCGCGGATTGAGAATCCGTATCGTCCGAGCCCGAGTGCCATCATCTCGGTCGGCGAGTTACCGACGGCGGTAACGGCGGCTGCCGTAGCCGCGGAGGCTACTGTACCAGGACGCATGCCCGAGGCGCGGTCGGCCGGTAACGGCGAAACCGTGGTACTGACGAAGGAGCATTTGTCGCGGCAGCTGGAGCTTGTCACCCTGGCAGTCGATCTGGACGAAGCCACGCGCGCGGATCTCGGCAAAAAGCTACTGAAGGCTGGCGAGTGGTTGGCGGCGGCGGACGAGGCGGCGGCGAAATCGGCGCAGTTCGCGGGCGAGATACAACAGGCCCCCAAGCTGGTCGAGGAGGCGAAACGCGCCTTGACACAACCGGCGAGCGATCCGGTGATTGAAATACCGCCCGGGACACAGTTGCTGCAGGTCGAACAGCAGCTGAGTCAGGCCGAAACGCGGTTGAGCGAGGCGCGGGATGAGTTGAACCGGTATGAAACGGAGTTGAAGCGGCGGACGGAGCGCCACGCCGAGCTGTCGAAGCTGATTGCCGAGAAGACACAGCAGCTGAGCGAGCTGGACAAGCAGCGAGCGGCTCCGGCCCCGACAGCCGAAAAGCCGCTGGTGACGCAGGTACGGCAGATGGAGCAACAGGCTCGACAGTTTGCGCTGCAGCGGCAAGCGGAGCAGTACAAGCTGGAGATCCAACGCATGGATACGCTGGCGGAGTTTGCACCTCTGCAGCGAGATGTAGCCAAACGGAGTGTCGCGGGGCTCGAGAAGACGGTGGCGGAGTGGCAGCGGGTCGTGGCCGAGGTACGCAAACGCGAGTCCCAGCGGCAAGCCGAGGAAACGCGTCAACAGGCCGAGGTGGCCCATCCGGCCCTGGCCGCCGTCGCTCAGCGGAACGCCGAGCTGGCCGAGAAGCGCAAGGCCATTGCGAGTTCCATCGAGCGTGTGACGAGTGAGCTGAAGCTGCGCAATAAACAGCTGGGACAGCTGCGTGCCGATTTCGAGCGGTTGCAGGAAAAGGTCCAGGTTGCCGGGCTGAGCAAGACCATCGGCATCCTGCTGCGGAAGCAGCAGGTGGATCTGAACGCACTGGCCAAGTCGCGCGAGATGATCCGCTTCATCGAGCAAGAGATGCCGGCGGCTCAATTGACGCTGATCGAGCTGGAAGATGAGCGCTCGATGCTGGGCGACGTCGAGCAGACCGTGCAGGACATGGTAGCGAGCCTGAGCGCAACCTTGCCCGAATGCGATCACGCCATGCTCATGCACACGGCCTCGGCGTTGTTGACAACCAAGCGGCAGCTGCTGGATAGCTCGATTTATGACTATAACGCCTATCTCCGTGAGCTCATCGAACTGGAGCTAAGCTGCCGGAGGTTGACCACCGAAACGGCGGCGTTCGCCGAATTTATTGATCGGCACGTATTGTGGATCCGCAGCGCCGAGCCGTTGGGAATCGGCGAGCTGCGGCGAGCCATCGAAGGAGTTGTCGGTTGGATCGACGTCCAGCTGTGGCTGTCCATGATTTCGAATGCGTGGAACGGCCTGCTGCGCCGGCCCCTGCACGGCGCGGGAGGTCTGTTGTTGATCTCGCTGCTGGTGATGATGCGTCGCCGCCTGTTTGGCCGATTACAGTCCTTGTGTCAGACGGAGTCGGGAAACAGTACTCTCTTGTTCTGGCCAACGCTGGAGGCCATGTCACTCGTCGCGACCGGCTCTCTGGTCTGGCCTTCGCTGATGTGGTGCGGCGGGTGGTGGCTGGAGTCATCGCCGCTGGGGACGGATGTCAGCAACGCGCTGGCTCATGGTCTTCAGCGGGGCGCGGCATTCCTGTGTCTGTTTCAGGTGGTGCGGGTTACGACACGATCCGGAGGGCTTGGCGAGACGCACTTTGGCTGGCACGCCAGTGGTACCAAGGTCGTCCGCGAGACCCTGCTGTGGCTCGGCGCCCTGGGCTTGCCGATCGCGGTGATCGTGAGCGTGGCGGACCGATGGGACGATGGCCAAGGGAACGATCCGGTAGGCCGACTCGCTTTCATCCTGGGCATGATCCTGACCGCGACGGCGATGCACAACGTGTTTCGACGTCAGAAAGGAATGCTGCAGGAGGCGCTGGCCCGGGTCCCCCAGGGCTGGTTGAATCGTGTACGGATGACCGGCTATCTGGCCGGAACCGGCATCCCGTGTGTGCTCGCTGTCTTGACGGCCGCCGGCTACTACTATTCGGCCCGGCAGCTTGCCGTGCGGTTCGAGATGAGCATGCTGGTCGTGCTGGGACTGGTGGGCCTCCATGGCGTGCTGAGCCGCTGGCTGCTCGTGAAACGCCGCAACATTGCCATTCGCCAGGCTCGAGAACGGCGGCAGAACCAGGCCGAGCAATCGTCGGACATCGCCAAAGTGCTGCAGCCGCCGCCGGCGCCGGCGCAGGACATGACAAAAATCCAGTCGCAATTGCAGTACTTGCTGCGGTACGGTGCCACGCTCGCGGTGCTGACGGTCAGCTGGTACATCTGGTCCGATGTGCTTCCCGCGCTGCGTATTCTCGATCGTGTCGTGCTGTGGACCTCGACGCAAGCGGTCGTCGAGACGGCTGGCGAAGGGGACTCGCCCGCGTACGGCGAACGTGTCGAAAAGCAAGTCCCTACGACGCTCACACACGTCCTGCTGGCTTTGATCCTGGCCGCCGCGACGTTCGCGTTGGGCAAGAACTTCCCCGCACTGCTCGAGATCACCGTGCTGGAGCGACTACCCATCGATCATGGTGGTAGACACGCGGCAGCCATCATCTTCCGATACCTCGTCTACCTTACGGGTTTGATGTTGGCCTGCCGCACACTGAGCGTCAGCTGGACGAGCGTCCAGTGGCTGGCCGCCGCGATGACGGTCGGCTTGGGATTTGGTCTGCAGGAGATCTTCGCCAACCTGGTTTCGGGGCTGATCATCCTGTTCGAGCGACCCATCCGAGTCGGCGACCTGGTGACGGTCAACGGTACCACGGGGACCGTTTCGCGGATGCAGATCCGGGCCACGACCATCACCGATTTCGACCGGCGCGAGATGATCGTACCGAACAAGAAATTCATTACCGAGGACGTCATCAACTGGACCTTGTCTGACTCGGTCAGCCGTGTCACGATCGAAGTCGGCATCGCCTACGGCTCCGACACGGCGGCGGCGCACGCTATCCTGCTGCGAGTAGCCCGTTCGCACCCGCTGATCATGAAGGATCCGGAACCGGTCGCGATCTTCAATCGGTTCGGAGAGAGTACGTTGGACTTCAGCGTCTACGCGTTTATTCCATCGCGCAGCGTGTATGGCACGGTGGTCCACGACCTGCACACGACCATCGACACCGAGTTCCGGGCAGCTGGGATCGAGATTGCGTTCCCGCAGCGGGATGTCAATATCCGCGCGATCAGCTCCCAGGTACTGCCGATGTTGCATGAGCTCGCCCGGCCGCGTGCGGCGTAAGGGTGAGGGGAGCGTTTCCCGAAGGATCCCGGAGGACGCGTATGCGAGATTTCCTGCAAATTCTCTGCGCCCCCGGCGGCCTCAGCGGGACCCCTCCGCCATCCGTGTCTGGAATTTCGCCCCGGCGGGTCCCGCGGTAGAATCCCGCGGAGGAAATGGCGGGCGCGGCGTGCAGGGCAGCACCGGAACGGCAAGTGGCGGCAACAAGTATGAACGACCAACCGCGTATGGCGGATTTACTGCGGCGAGAGATTGCCGAGACGGCAAATCTCGTGGTAGTCAAAGTGGGCACGCGCGTGCTCACGCTCCAGGACGGCACGCTGAACGACACGCGCATCGCGCAGTTGGCCGAGGAGCTGAACGCGCTGCGCGCCGCGGGGCGCCGGCCCGTGCTGGTCAGTTCCGGGGCCGTGGGTGCCGGGATGAGCCGTCTCGGGCTGAAGGAGCGCCCGACGGATCTCGCCAAGTTGCAGGCCGTGGCGGCGGTGGGGCAAACGAAGCTGATCGAAGCCTACGATCGGACCTTCCGCAAACACGACCGCCACGCCGCCCAAGTCCTGCTCACCGCTGACGACCTGAACGACCGCAAGCGCTATCTGAACGTTCGCAACACGTTGCTGACATTGCTCGAATTCGGCGCGATCCCGGTCATCAATGAAAACGATACCGTGGCCGTCGACGAACTCCTGACCACGTTTGGCGACAACGACCGTTTGGCCGCGATGGTGACCAATCTGCTGCGGGCATCGTTGCTCGTGATCCTGTCGGACGTTGAGGGCTTGTACAACGGCGATCCTTCCCTGCCGGACTCGACATGCCTATCGACGGTCAGCAAGTTCGACGACACGATCGAGGGCTATGTACGCGACCGCAAAACGGGCTTGAGCAAGGGTGGTATGGCAAGCAAGCTGCGTGCGGCCCGAATGGTCACATCGGCCGGTGAGAATGTCATCATTGCCAGCGGGCGAGATCCGCGGGTATTGACGCGTATCTTTGCGGCGGAGGAAATCGGGACGCTGTTCCTGGCGCAGGGCAAATCGCTCAGCCCGCGCAAACGGTGGATCGGTTTCTCGATGCACTTACCGCGGGGCCGTGTGACGCTGGACGCGGGCGCGTGCCGGGCTCTTGCGGAGCAAGGCCGCAGCCTGTTGGCGATCGGTGTTACCTCGGTCGAAGGCGACTTCGAGAAAGGCGATGTGGTTACCTTGTGCGAACCCGGCGGGAAGGAGTTCGCGCGCGGGCTCACGAACTACAGCTCTCAACAGCTCGCACGCATCCGGGGACTCAAATCGGACCGAATCGCCGAAGTCCTGGGCCACTGTCTTTATGAAGAAGTCATTCACCGAGATAACATGACGATGTTGTAGTTTGTGTCGCGCTCGGGACGCGACAATCCTCTGTGAACGGATCCGACTGATTGCCTGCGAGTGGACCGCGATGCCCTTGAAATTTCCGTGCACTTGCGGCCAGGCGATATGGGTTCCCGAATCGTTTGCCGGCAGATTCGTCAAGTGCGGGGCCTGTGGTCGGCGCATCCTGGCGCCGCAGGCTGGGACGCCGAACGGTGGTGAGTCTGCTCCGTGCCCGATCGAGACGGCGGTGACCGAGCAAGCGGGCTTGGTCGCCACGGCCGTACCGAAAT
>JBFWYF010000430.1:0-6426 GCA_050186685.1 Pirellulaceae bacterium | reverse complement strand
CCCAACATCCGTTCGCTGTCTACCAGATTCTTGGCACATCCCAGACTGACGAAGGCATACGTGCCCTTGCTGGCCGACGCTCCCGTTGCCGACTTCTGCTTGCTCAATCCACCCACCTCGCCAAAAGAGACTGAACCGCCCCCATCATATCCCCGCCCTCGACGGACGGCGAGTGGCAAACATCGATCGGATTTTCCGTCACATATCGACCAGCAACACGTTTAGGTGAGAGGCGAGAGACGGGGGAAGGCCGTCGGACACGATAGCAGGCCGCCTCGCTCGACGCGGGACATTCAGGAAAATAAGGAAGCGGGAAGATGACGGTCGAGTTGCTGGTTCGTTGTGTGGACGGTACCTGTAAATCGCAGTTATTTTCAGACGACGGCGAGTTGTCGATTTCGGCCGGCGTGGGGCTGGGCGGTTTCAATCAGCCCGAGGACGTGCGGACGATCCAGGAAGCGTTGAACCGGGTGCCCGAAAGCCAGGGAGGCCCGGCCGTGGCGTTGGTCGTCGATGGCATCGCGGGACAGCGGACGCAGGCCGCTATCGCGAAATTCCAGCGACATCACTTTGGCTGGGCGGACGGGCTCATCGAACGGAACAAGCGCACCCACCAGCGCCTGCGGGAAGTCCTGGGAATAGCCCCCTCCGATTCCTCCGACGGTGGGGTGGCGCCCCCTCAGGCGGGCAGCCCTGGCGGAGGTTCAGGCGCCGGCGGCTCCGTGGTCACTCCGAAACCGCATGTCATGGCCCGGTTCTTGTCCCAGATCAGTGAGGCCCGGCGCTGGATCCATTCCGCCATGCGTGCGCTGGATCTGGCGAAGGAGTTTATTCGTGACCGACGGGCTGGTCCCCTCACGGAATTCCAGATGATGGGGGCGAAAGAGACCGGACTGGTCTACAAGTACTTTTCGCTGGACAAGCTGTCCACCCCCATGCAGCTGTTGAATATCGAGCAGATCCGCGAGGTCTTTGGCAAAATGGAAACCTGCGTCGGACGGGCCTCGCCGATCACTTGGGACAGCCCCGCTTACTACTTCCAGGAAGACCCCACCAACAAGAATAAATCGGGTGGCCCCCATCTGGCATTCACTTACTACGGCGGCTTCACCCGGCAGAAAAAGTGGGGCAGCGGGGCGCCGATGAGCCGCGACGACAACTACGCGGGCCCGAACCTGCGGCAGGATACCATCTTCATCTCGACGCATACCCTGGAGCGCTACAACACCGAAACCTACACCGGCGTCCTCCTGCACGAACTCGCCCATTTCTGCGGGCCGGAAGTGAACAGTGCGAATCGAATTGGGGACCACGGTCAGCTGGGAGACGCCGGCTTCTTTAAATTGTCGCCGTTCCAAGCCGTGCGGAACGCCGACACCTACAGTTCGTTCGCCGGCGAAGTCAAGCTCGGCCGCGAGTTACGCTGGGAGAAAGACATGCTCGCCTCGCGAATCTGAGTTCGCCCCCCGTCGCCACGCTCGCCCGAGCGCGGGAATGTGCTCGTCAGAACGAGGGAATCTGCGCAAGTATATTCGGGAGACGAGACGGGCTACCCAGTTCTTAGACCCGAAGGGTCGGAACAATCTGATGCTGGGGCATTCATGCCCTGGGAGCGGATAACTCCCGGCGATTTCAGGCCCGAAGGGCCGACACAATGGCACCGGCCCTGCGCCCGCCCTTCGGGCCTGGTCTCGAAGAGACGTGTGGCGCCCTCCATTTTCTGGCGAAAGGGGCTACGACAGGTGAAAGGGGAGACTGGACGCCGGGCGGGAAACTCCAAACAATGCCGGTTTTCGCTCCGACACGCAGGTAGCCCCTTTCGCCAGAAAGGGAGCAGGTTGGGGCGCCGCGCCGGCCCACGTTCTGGCGAACGTGGCTACTTTCGGGAAGATGACCATGCCACGTACCTCGCCTTGGCTGCCGATCCTGGCCTTGTTCAGCGGTTCGCTTCTCCCGGCGGCCGATCCTTACACGCTGCATCCGCTGGGCAAGAACCTGCCGTTCACTCATCAGGGACCTTTCGTTACGACAGCGGACGGCGGCGTGCTGTGCGTCGACGCCAAGTCGGCCTGGCGCAGCGACGACGAAGGACGTACCTGGACCCAGTCGCCGTTGTCCGCGGAGCCCGAGCGATACACGGTCAGCAACGAACGCGCGCTGCTGCGCACGCGCGAGGGTGTGATCATCGCGGCGTGGATGAACCTGGCCGAGAAGCGTTCGCCCCGCAACTGGGGGTGGGGTGATAATGGCGTCAGCTGGCAGGAATTCGTGTTGCCCACGTACACGTGCCGGAGCTCCGACGATGGCCGCAGCTGGTCAGCGCCGGTCAAGCTCAGCGAGCCGTGGTGCGGCTGCATCCACTCGATGATCCAGATGCGCAGCGGGCGGATCGTGCTGGTGGGTCAGGAGATTATTCCGGCATGGCGGCACGCCACGGTCATGTGGGCTTCGGACGATCTGGGCCAGACGTGGCAGCGGGGCAGCGTGCTCGACTATGGCGTGGGGGCCCATGACCATGCCGGATCGATCGAGGGGAGCGTCGTCGAGCGTACGGACGGTTCGCTGTACCTGCTGCTGCGCACCGAATCCGGATACCTGTGGGAGGCGACGTCGCGGGATGGCTTGAACTGGGACGGGCTCCAGCAAACGTCGATTCCCTCGGTAACCTGTTGTCCGCAGCTGTCCCGGCTAGGCGATGGCCGGATCGCCCTGTTGTGGAATGCACCGCCCCGGCATGCGCCGGGGAATCGGACCAGCCGCGCCGAACTGTCGCTGGCGTTTTCCACGGACGAGGCGCGGACATGGTCCAAGCCGGTCGTGGTGGCCGCCAACTTTGGAGCCGGCGGCCGCGTATCGTATCCCTACGTCTACGAGCGTGCACCAGGGTTGCTCTGGATCACCACGATGCAGGGCGGGTTACGGATGCAAATCCGCTTGGCGGATCTCGCGGGGGGCGAAATCCCGGTGCACGCCGAGAAGGCCGCCGCGCTGCCATCGCCCGGCGGCATCATCATGTTCGGTTCGTCCACCACGGCACCCCGTCCCGGACAAGTCGAAAAGGTGTATTCAGTACGCGTCCAGGAGGCGTTGCAGAGCATCGGATCCAGCCTGGCTGTGCACAATGCCGGGGTAGGCGGAAACACAACTCGCGATGGCTGGCGACGCTTCGAGCGCGACGTGTTGCGGCACCAACCTCGAGTGGTGGTGATTCAACTGGGCATCAACGACTCGGCGGTAGATGTCTGGAAGGATCCGCCGGTCACCGAGCCGCGTGTCCCGCTGGAAGAGTACATTGGCAACTTGCGGCGCATGGTCGACGCGGCCCGGCGGCAGGGGGCGAAGGTCATCCTCATGTCGCCGAACCCACTCCGCTGGACGCCCAAGCTCAAGCAGCTATACGGCCGGCCTCCTTATCATGCGGAGGCCGAGGACGGATTCGAGTCCTTGCATCTTGTGCGTTATATTGCAGCGTTGCGGGAACTGGCCACGGAGTTGGATGTGCCGCTCGTCGATGTCCATGCCGCCTATCCAGCCTTTGCCGCGCGGCACCAGACGACGGTCGACGCGCTGCTGCTCGACGGGATGCATCCGAACGACCTCGGCCACCAACTGGTCGCCGAGCTGCTTGTTCCCGCAATCCGTGACACAGTCCGCTAAGAACGGTGCCCCGCAGTTCGTCGTGAACGGTTGCTCTCCGGGCCACCGGAAAGGGCACGAGCATGGGAACGGGCCGCTTTTCCGCCCCGATCATTGTCGCCACCGTGCTCGTGGGGATGTACCTGCTGAATCGTCCCATGGCCTATTCCGGGCCCGGTTCGTTCGCCGGATGGCCCCTCCCCTATGCGCTCTACACTAACAATCTTCTAAACGGCGAGATGACCCTGGCCGAGTGGAACTCTTGGAAAGTCGCCGCGAACGGCGTCATCGCCTTGGTCCTGGCCGGAGCGCTGGTAGTGGTCAATGCTTCGTTCCGGCGTGCTCGCCGCAGACGCTGGCAATTATCCCTGGGCGAATGGCTGGCAGCCCTGATTGCGATTTCTGTACCGCTCGCCTCCGCCACCGGCCAGGTACGTCACTACGTTTTTCAGCAGCGTCTCGCCCACCTCATCACCGCCGGGGGCGGACGGGTGTCGCAGGAAATCGTAGCACCAGCGTGGCTCATGGAATGGGGAACTTGGAAGTACCCGTTCCTACCCTCCGAGCTCTTCCAGCACATCACCGCGATCCGCGTCCACACAACCACCCCACCCGAGGTCTGGCACGACGTGGACCGTCTGCCCTATCTGCGGGGCTTCCATGTCGAAACCCGTGCGGGCGATCCGGTTGATCTGCGCGGCCTGGTCGGACTGAATTGGCTGCGATCCCTGCATTTGATCGGTCCCGCCATCCGAGACGAGCACTTGCACGATGTGGTGCAATTGCGAGATTTGACCGAGCTGAAACTCCAGAACACGGCGGTCACCGACCAGCATTTCATGCGGCTCGCAGATTTGTCTCAACTCAGCTTGCTCGACTTAGAAGGGTCACCCATCACGGATAAGTCGCTCGCGACGATCAGTGGCCTGCGCCGCCTCCATACACTGAACCTGAAAAAAACTCGGATCACCGGTCGGGGATTAGCCTTCCTGCATCATCACCCTCGGCTGGCGACACTCATGCTGGATACGGCAGATGGGGCGGGCGGCTATCGCTATGAGACGATCAGCCTGGAGGACATGCCGGAGCTGAAGACGCTCAGTTGGCCTCTGTCCGCCCGGCAGATCACCTTGCGGTCTCTTCCGGTGTTCGAGGGGGTGTGGCATGGAATAGCGGAGTCGGACCCGCTGGCCGTCGCGCAAACCGACGTGCTCACCTTAGAAAATTTACCGAAGCTTCGGTACCTGCCTCGGCTGGGAGCAATTGGTCAGTGCCGATTCGAGGACCTGCCGCGTCTGTCTCGCGTGGAATGGGGTCCTCCGAGTTCGAATACGGCGAACAGCGTCATCCGTCCTGCCACCAAGCTCGTCATTCCGGACGGAATGGTCGAGTCACTGAAATCGCTACGCACGGGCGGGACACTGCGGATCAACCATGGATGCCTGAGCGAGCAAGCCTGGGCTCGATTGCCACTCGTCCTTCCCCAGCACTCACTCGAATTGTCCGGCGTCGAACTGCCCAGCACGGTCATGGCCGATTGGGGAAGCAGCTATAGATCACTGATGCTTCACGATTGCCCTCTGAAGTCTATTGATTGGTCCAATGCAGAACGATTGGAGAGCCTTACGCTTTGGGCGCTGGAGATGGAGTCCGTGAAAATCGCCCATGCACCTCGGCTCGTCCAGCTTTATTGGGCGAGTGCAAGCAAGTGCGAATCGTTCGTTCTTTCGGATGCTCCCCTCCTGGAGTCACTTCAGATCGAGAGTCCCGTTCAGCACTTGTCGCTCCAAGATGTGCCGGCGTTAAGAGTGCTATCCTTACGCGGTTCCCTTGCCGCGGACGGTGCGCTCTCGCAGTTGCCCCACTTGCCGAACCTCCAGACCTTGGATCTGTCGGGCACTCAAGTGACCGTGGCGGGATTGACCACCCTTGCCCGCTTTCCTCGCCTGTCTCGAGTGCAAGTCAGTGCGGCCTTATTGAACTCGCCAGAACTCGGTTCCGTGCGTCAGGCCCTCCCCACCGTCGAGATTGTCCGGTAGCCGCAGCCGACGGCTGCGAGACGAAGCACGCGGGTTTGCATCGACTCCAGCGGTCCGCTCAGCCGAGGACCAACCCGCTGTTCGCCTCTGAAAGCACCCCCCCATGAAGAAGGATGGCACGCTACTACAGTGGGTCGAATGGCCAGCGTCTGGCGAAGATTCGCCGGTCGAGCGCGAAGCGAGAACGAGGACGAACGCAAATAGGAAGACGACGAAATGAGTAATTCAGCGCGGTGGGGCTGGGTGCTGGCGGGGATGCTGCTGGGCATCCCGCGAGGAACGCCGGCCGACGAGCAGGTCGGCATCTGGAACCAGTGGCGTGGTCCGACGCGGGACGGACAAGTCCAAGGAGACGCTTGGCCGACCGCGTTGGACGAAAGCGTGCTGCGGCGGGGCTGGCGGGTCGAGTTACCGCCGAGCTATTCCGGACCTCTCGTGTCGGCTTCGTCGGTCTTTGTGACGGGCACGGCGGACAAGAAGACGGAAATCGTCGCGGCGTTGGATCGAGAGACGGGCCGCGAGCTGTGGCGAGTGAGTTGGCCGGGGGCCATGTCGGTCCCGTTCTTCGCCGCCTCGAACGGCAGTTGGATCCGTGCCACGCCTGCGTTCGACGGCGAGACGCTTTATGTGGCCGGCATGCGGGACGTTCTGGTCGCGCTGGACGCCCGCACTGGCGAGCAGCGCTGGCGGATCGATTTCGTCGAACAGTTGCAGGCGCCGCTGCCGACGTTCGGCTTTGTCAGTTCTCCGC
>JBFWYF010000429.1:0-6427 GCA_050186685.1 Pirellulaceae bacterium | reverse complement strand
GGTATCGCGCGGAAGTGAAAATCAACGATGGTGGCAACTCTGGGATGTATATCCGGACGCCCAAGGAGGCCACGTTTTCCAAGGGATACGAGGTGCAGGTGAACAGCACGCACCGCGACCCGATCAAAACGGGTTCTATCTACACGTACGTTCACATCTACCGCCAGCTGGCGCCGCCCGACACGTACTTTACTCAAGAAATCGAAGCGGTCGACAAGATGTATCGCGGCAAGATGGTCACGCACATCAAGGTGTCCGTGAATGGCGAGGTCATTCACGAGTTCCTGGACCACCAGCGAGCCTGGCAGGAAGGCCACTTCGCGTTCCAACAACACGATCCAGGCAGCCGAGTCTCCATCCGCAAAGTCGAAGTGATGGAACTCCCCTGACCCGGTGCGCGTCACGGCTTGGCGGGGCGTGCCAGATGCAGCAGCGCTCCCGCCACGCCGTTCGTAGCCTGCGCCAACCGCCGCAGGTCTAACGTCGCCAGACGATCGGAAGACCGGTGATAGTGCGGATTGCGCAGGAACGACGTATCGGTGATCATGAGTGCTGGATAGCCTTGATCCCAGAACGAGCTGTTGTCGGAAAGCCGGATCTCGGGAATGGCCTCCGGCAGGCAAAGCGTCCACAACGGCAGGCGAGATCGGCGCCGGAAGCCGCGGCGAAAGCCCCAGAGCAGTCCACCGGAGCGCAGATTACCGACGGCAGCCAGGAAGTTACCGCGCCGCGGAAACACCCATCGAATCCACCAGGGGATCAGCGGCGGAATCTGCTGACTGGCCGGAGCGTCGGTGTAGTACCCGACCATCTCCAGGCACAACATGCCGAGCAGCCGCTCGTCGTTGGCGCGACACCGGCGGGCATGTACCTGGCTCCCCATCGTATCCGTGTAAAAGTGAGGAGGCTCTTCACAAGCGAAGGCGACGAAGCGCAGCGTGTGACGAGTCGCCCGGCCGTGAACCAGCTTCGCCGCTTCGATCAACATGGCGACGGCTGATGCGTTGTCGTCTGCTCCCGGTGTTCCCGGCACGGTGTCGTAGTGGGCCCCCACCAACACGATGTGGGGGCTCGCTGCACGGCCAGCTCGTTCGACCACCAGATTCGTCGCTGGGCCTTCGGATGTTGGATATTCCTGCCGCTCCACTTCGTCGCCCATTTCACGAAACTGAGCTTCGATGTAGGCACAAGCGGCCGCAAGCGCCCCAGGGCTGCCCAAATGCCTCGGTCCAATCAGCTCGGCGAGCACATCGATATGACGCTCGAGACGCCGCACGAGCTCCGCGTCTGCATCCGACGCCCCTGTCATCGCCCCCCACCTCCGCGCACTCAGCGGATCGCCGCGCCGAAACCGCGCGGCGACAGATGACGCTGCGGGACGGCGATCATCCGCTCGATTGTGGTGCCGTCGCGTAGTGATGGGAAGCACCCCGGCGGATCAGGACGTCAGTCGCGCCTGTAATTCGATGGCGGCGCCCGCCAGCAGTTTCGAGACGGGACAGTTCTGTTTGGCTGTCTCCGCCTGACGCTGAAACTCGCCCTCATCGATGCCCGGCACTGTCGCTTCCGTCACCAGGTTTATCCGGGGAATGGAAAACCCGCTGCTCCCTTTTTCGAGATGCACGTCAGCCGTCGTGCGGACGCTGGCTGGAGGGAAACCTGCCTGGCTGAGTCCATGGGACAACGCCATCGAAAAGCATCCGGCATGAGCAGCCGCAATCAGTTCCTCGGGGTTGGTCCCCGCGCCATTCTCGAAACGCGACGAAAAGGAATAGGCACCGTCGAAGGCGCCGCTCCCGAACTTCATCGTTCCCTTGCCGCCCTTCAGATCCCCCTCCCAAGCCGCATGAGCGCTCCGTGTGGGCATCGGTCTTGTTCCTTATGCTGGATGCACGCGGGTCGTGGTTAATCCTTGAATTCCGCCAATCGAATCCGCTGGGATCTCGGTGCGCCCGCCGGCCGTTCAGTGTTCGACCAGTTCCGCGGGGGGCGTGAGCTTGTTTGCCTCGTACCACCCGAGCGGGTCCGCTTTCATCGCCGCGATCATCACCGGTAACGTCGCGCGCAACGAATGCTGAGGCTCCCAGTCGAGCAAAGTTTGGGCGCGGCGGATGTCGAGCTCATAGTGATCGTCCGCCAGGTCGACCATAAACGGTTTAATGAACGGATCCTCCGCGAAGGGAAGATGATCCTGCAGCCACGCGCCGGTCTTCGCCACGGTCTTGGAAACGTGACGCGTCGCCCATTCCTCATTGTGGATCAGCCGCCCGAACTCTTGCTGCAGTTCCCCGTAACTCAGCGTCTCCGGCTCCCCGAGTAACACCGTCGTTTCCGACGGTAACTCCCGGCGCCGCTCGACCATGTGGGCAATCGCCTCGACAAGGTCATCGAGATGCAGGAACGCCTGGCCGCGGGACAAATCCCCCGGATAGACCTGACTGGTCATCCAGCGTTCACGAATGCGCTGAATTTGATTGGCCAGCGGAATCGAGTGACAGTGGTCGTCGTATATTCCCGCAATCCTGGCGAGCACGATCGGAATGTCGCCATGTTGGGCACGCAACAGTTCTTCGGTTCGAACCTTCGACTCAGGGTAGTCCCATTTGGGGGCCAGTGGCCAATGTTCGTTGATCTTCTGCCCCGGCTCAGCCGGAGCATGCACCAGCATGGTGCTGGAAAACAGAAACTGCTCAACGTGAAAGTTCCTCTGCAGTCCCTGCAACAGCCGCTGAGTGCCTCGGACCGTGATGTTCTCGTATTGCGTGCTCGGTTCTCCCGAAAAGTCATAGTAGGCTGCCAGGTGGACAACGGAGGCCAAGCGGTCTCCATGCCGATTTCGCATCTCCTGCAGGCCAGCGAGCACGCTTTCGTTCTCGCTGATATCCACTTGGATAAAGTCGGCCCCAGCGATGCCCTGCCCCTCCTGGACGTCGAAACCGACCAGCTCGTAGTCCGGTGCCAGTCGCCGAATCACCGCGGTCCCGATGAAGCCGCTGCTGCCGGTCACGAGGACCTTGGGTTTGCTCGCCTGCATCATTGCCTCCCGGCGTGTGTGCTCGAAAGAGAGTCCGCTGTTCGTCGCCGCAAGCTGCGTTCCATGCCGAGAATGGACCGCCGAGAGTGGACCGCTCGGCCCGGACGGCGCTCGGGGTTCCATGTGAGCGAAAGAACAGACCAAGGCACCGCCGTCGCCCGGCAGGCCACTCTTGTCGGGCCACTCTGGCTTGCTCCGACGTCGTCCACTCCGCTCGATCGCCAACCACGCACCGCGGCGAAACGGAGGCGATCGTTCAGGCGGTCCCGAGCGCAGCCAGCCTAAAAATATCCCGTGCGGCGCAGAATTTGTGGGTCTACCTGGTAACCCAACACACGAATTCTGGAGGAATGAGCCATGCTGATACGCGAAGTGATGACGCCCCGCGCGGAGTGCACTCGACCCACCGCATCGCTACGAGCCGCCGCCGAAAAGATGCGTGACTTGGACGTGGGGCCATTGCCGGTTTGCAGCGATGACGACCAACTTGTGGGAATACTAACCGATCGCGATATCACGATCCGGGCGGTGGCGGACGGGCACGATCCGAACCTGGTCCGCGTGGAGGATGTCATGACGCCGGAAGTCTACTACTGCTTCGACGACCACGACGTCCAACAGGCCGCAGAGATCATGAAAGACCGGCAAGTACGGCGGCTCGTCGTATTGAATCGCGGCAAACGGCTCGTCGGTATAGTCTCCATTGGCGACTTGGCCGTGGAAACCGGCGACGACCAGCTGGTCGGCGACACGATCGAGGAGGTATCGATTCCAATTCGGCCCAAATAGTTACCGCGGGTATAGATGCTGCAGGTCAGCGGGCGTCTGCCGACCAAGTGTCGGCGGGGAGCGTATGCCAGGCAATCTCACTACATCATAACCGCAGCTGTCCCCACGGGGCGGCTGCACGAAAGGCAGAGCATGTTCATCCAGGAGCGAAATAAGGCAATGCGAGTACCGCTCCCGGTCGGTGCCTTCCGCGGGAACTCGTTTAGCCCGCCGTCGGGGGAGTCAGCCGAATCGGGAGGCAAGATTCGGGTGACTTGGGGCCTTGCCTGCGGCTACGGGGTAAACAACTCGTCCCGGCGCCCACCGGGTGAAGTGGATGGGGCGGATCGACCGGAAATCCCAGAGCCGCCTGGGCCCAAGCCGTCGCTCCCCCAGCCGGGAGATCCGCCGCAAACCCCCGGACGACCGCACGATCCGCCCCCCACGCCCCCGCGTCCCGATACGCCGACCACGCCCGGGCCACGGGCATCGTCGATAGAGGGCAGAGTCTAATTCGGGCGACGCGTCTCGCGAGGCGGCAGCGAGATTGGATCCAGTCCTTGTCCCGTAGGTGGCGATGGGTCGTCGCAACGCACAGGCACTTCCACGACACGCAGGGGCATCTTCGTCGGCTGAACGCGGCGAAGCACGGGCAGCGACACGTTGTATACAGGAATCCCCTCCCGCGTCTTGGCCTCCGGAGCGCCCGCGTGCGCGTGTCCGTGGAAAACGACTCGAACCTGGTAACGATTGAGGGGCTCTTCGAGTCGGCTAGAGCCCAGAAAGGGGTAGATCTCGAGCGGTTCGCCTTCGACGGTCTCACGCACGGGCGCATAGTGCAGCAGTGCGATACGGCACTCGGTGCGCAGGCGCGACAAGGCGAGTTCGAGCTTCATGGCCTCGTCGACCGCCTCCTGAACGAAGTGCTTGATACACGCCTCCCCCCAGGGCTCGAGCGTGTGCACTCCGAATCCACCCGCGAAACCTTTGGTGCCGGCAAACCCGACTCCTTTAATTTCGCAGGCTTGTCCGTCCAGCACGCGGACGCCAGCGTCACCGAGGATTTGACCGATCTGTTGCTGTTGTCCCGCTTCATAATCGTGATTGCCGAGCACGGCCAGAATGGGAATCTTGACAGGGGTCAGCTCTCCGGCGAGCCGTCGTGCTTCGTCGGCCAGTCCATAATCGGTCAAATCGCCGCACAGCAGCAGCACGTCGGCCTCGTGTTCGGCCTGGGCAAACAGTTCTCGATACGATGACGTACCGCTGACTTCTCGATGCAAGTCTGCCACTGCGGCGACTCGCAACACTTGCTGCCCGTCATTCATCGTCGACCTTCCCTCTCCGTTAAGAACGGGTCACGCCCAACTTCGTCGCCGGGCGGCAAGCATGGCAAACGATATGCCGGGTGGCACGGCATTTGCCAAATACCGGTATCCCCTTCGTGAGTGCTATATGACTTCACCCTTTGCCCTCAGCCCGATTGATCTAAGCCCCGAGGCTGCACGCTTCTACCAGCGCGTGATCGGAACCCTGCGCACGGCGCAGGTTCCGGTTCTCGTCGGCGGCGGGTACGCGTTTCACAGCTATACGACGATCCTGCGGCACACCAAAGACCTCGATATCTTCGTAACACCGGTCCAGGCGCCGGCCGCGCTGGAGGCCTTGAAGCAAGCAGGCTATCGCACCGAGAACAAGTATCCGCATTGGCTCGCCAAGGCCTACGAGGATGACAAGTTCGTCGATCTGATCTTCAATTCCGGCAACGGCATTTGCCCGGTCGATGACGAATGGTTCCGTTACGCGCGGCCGGCCATCATCCTGGGGGAACCTGTCCAGCTGGTGCCGATCGAAGAGATGATCTGGCAAAAGGCGTTTATCATGGAGCGGCATCGCTATGACGGCTCCGATGTCGTGCACCTGCTGCACTACTACTGTGAATCGCTCGATTGGGATCGGTTGTTGCGCCGTTTCGGTGAGTATTGGCCGGTGTTGCTCAGCGCCCTGGTCCTGTACCGATTCGCATTCCCGACCGACAAGCCACGGCGAGCCGACAAGATTCTGCAGTCGCTGCTCCATCGGATGGAAGAAAATCTGAATGGCCCGCCCGCGGCCAGGCAGCCCACTGTACCGCTCTGCCGGGGCACCCTTCTTTCGCTGCTCGATTACCTTCCGGCGATTGACGAATGGGGCTACCGTGATGCGCGTCTGGTTCCGTGGGGGAATCTCACGTCCCACGACATTGCGCTGTGGACGAATACGTTTGAGAAATAGGATGGCGGGAGGGATGCATTCCTAGGACCTGCTTGCCGCGCGACTGGTGTGTCACTGGCTCCGCCAGTGTCCTCAGGAGGAGTGGTTGGCCCCGTGCGACGGGAGCACGCACAAAGCCGGCTCCGCCAGTGTCCTCAGGAGGAGTGGTTGGCCCTGTGCGACGGGAGCACGCACAAAGCCGGCTCCGCCAGTATCTTCAGCTGGAAGTGGCTGGCCCGCGAGGGAAGCACTGGCGGAGCCAGTGCCACACCTCCGCGCGACTGGTGTGGCACTGGCTCCGCCAGTGTCCTCAGGAGGAGTGGTTGGCCCTGTGCGACGGGAGCACGCACAAAGCCGGCTCCGCCAGTGTCT
>JBFWYF010000428.1:0-6444 GCA_050186685.1 Pirellulaceae bacterium | reverse complement strand
TCGAGAAGTCCCAGCAAATGCTGGAATCGGGGCAGCTACGCCCATTCGGCATGACCAGCGGCGCGCCGACAGTCGACGCCACACCCTGAGTTCCCCGGTGGTCACCGCGCATGGTGGGCGCGGATCTCGGCCCTTCAACCGCCCGCCCATTCGGCTATGCGACAAATTGGCAGCTTTCCCGACGAGCCTCAAGCCACTCGCTTCACTGGCTTTCTCACCACACAAGGGATCTCCGCCCATTGCGAGACGGATGGCCAACGCTGGATCGTCTGGGTCCGCAATGAGGATCAGCTCCCCGCGGCTCGGGCTGCTCTCGACGCCTTCGTCGCCGAACCGGAGCACCCGCGGTACCGCGAAGCCGAACGCGAGGCCATGGCACTTCGACGGCAAGAGGTGGCGAAACAGCAAGCCGCCCGCCAGAACACCGTCCAGATGCGCGACCGGTGGGGCACGTCTCGGACCTCAGCCCGCCGCCCGCTCACCATGACCATCATCGTGCTGTGCGGCATTCTGGGCGTGGCCACGGACATGGGAGAAATGCCGCCCAACTCGGTCATGCGGGCACTCCAGTTCTGCGACCCTTCTCACTTGCAGGACGAAAACTGGAACGGAGTAACGCTCGCCGAAAAAACCATCGACATTCGGCAGGGCCAATTGTGGCGTGTTGTCACGCCCGCTTTTTTGCATGGAAACCCCATGCACCTCTTGTTCAACATGGTCATGTTCTACCAGCTGGCCACCGTGCTCGAGACGCGGCTCGGGGCGGGGCGACTCGCCTTGCTGATCCTGATCATCGCGCTGGTATCGAATCTGGCCCAGGCATTGGCACCCAACGCCTGGGGAGGCAATTGGAATTTCGTCGGCCTGTCCGGAGTCGTGTACGGGCTGCTGGGTTACGCATGGATGCTCAGCCGATATCGGCCGGCGCTGGGCATCTACGTCCCCCAGACCACATTGATCTTTGCGGTCGCATTCATTGTGCTAGGTTTCGTGAATCTGATCCCGGGCATCGCCATGGCCAACTGGGCACATGGCGCTGGCTTCGCGTCCGGGTATGTACTGGGTATCCTGCCCCTGATGTTGTCCGGCACCCGCGTCGGCTGACCGACTTCATGCGGCGGCCCGGCGCATCGCGTGGAACGAGGCAATTTGAGCCACCACGGCGCGCTGCTCCTCCTCGCGCAGGCCAGGGAATATCGGCAGGTTCAGCACCTCGGCCGCGGCCCGCTCGGTTGCTGGCAGCGCCCCCGTCGCGTAACCGAGGCTGCGGAAACACTCCTGTTGATGTAAGGGGAGCGGGTAGTAAACCTCGGTACCGATGCCCTGTCGCGTGAGATGCTCGCGCAAAGCGTCTCGTTGACCTTCGGGAACCCGGATCGTGAACTGGTTCCAAACATGAACGCAACCATCGGCTTCATGAGGCAATGTCAGCCACCGATCGAGTGACGCTTCGTGAAACAGCTCGATGTATCGCTGAGCGTTCCGTGTCCGCTGTTCGTTCCACTCGGGCAGATGATTGAGCTTGACGAGCAGAGCAGCAGCCTGCAGGGTATCCAGCCGGCTGTTAATGCCCACGACGCGGTGATAGTATCGCGGACTCATACCGTGGGCGGCGAAGAGTCGAAGCCGCTCCGCCAGAGCCGCGTCGCGTGTGGCGACCATGCCGCCATCACCACATCCGCCCAAATTCTTGGTGGGATAGAAACTCAGACAACCCGCATCGCCCCACGAGCAGGCAGGCCGCCCGCGATAGCGGGCACCAATTGCCTGAGCAACATCTTCCAGGACCCGCAGCCTATATCGATCCGCAATCGCCTGGATTGCATCCAGTTCGGCGCACTGTCCGTATAAATGCACGGGAATTACCGCTCGCGTGCGAGGCGTCACGGCGGCCGCGACGGCTTTCGGACACAGATTGAAGGTCCGGGGATCGATGTCCGCAAACACCACCCGCGCCCCGAGGCGCCATACGGCGCTAGCGGTCGCAAAAAACGTGAAGCTCGGCACGATCACCTCATCGCCCGGCCCGATGTCCCAGGCCATCAGCGACAGAAGGAGCGCATCGCTGCCCGAAGCGCACGCCACCGCGTGGGGAACCCCGCACCAGTCGGCAACGCGCTCTTCCAGTTCACGGACCTCCGGCCCATGCAGGAAACGCCCGGAGTCCAGCACCCGCGAAAAAGCAGCTAACATCGCAGCCTTAATCGGCTCGTTGTCGCGCGAGACATCCAACAAGGGCACATTGACCGTCGGCGATCCCATGACAGACCTTTCCTTGTCACGACAATCCAGGCCGCCTGGAGATGCGACGATCCATCGTCGGATAACTGCGTGCCCCGTGGGCCTGGCTTTATCCCCGCTCGGGCGGGCGCGGGAGCATAAGGCGACCGATCGGCGCGGTCAATATCGTTTGACCAGCCGCATGGCCGTGCCTCGAAACAGGTACTCCAGGTCCTGACGGCTCCAGTTCTCCTGCCCCCACCCCGGCGTCGGATCCGCTACCAGAAACCGCCCGCACGACCGTTGGCGCAGGAAGATCACGGAGTGTCCGACGCCTTTCTTCCACCCCCACTCAGCCATCTTCAAATGGTCTTCGCTCGTCTCACGCGGGGGCAGTCCGACGGCCATAATCAGCGGCCCGTCCTGTTTCACCAGCTCCGCGGCATCGCAACACAAGACCTCGACGTCCCAGTCAGTGTGTTGCGTTTTCAGCTTTAAACCGCGGTACAAGCCCATCCAAGTCGAGCCATCGCGAGTCAGGCAGGCCTTGGCCATTTCGCCCTCGCTGACCGAAATGCCGTGCGCCCGCAGCAGCGTCGCGGCGCAAGCTGGCGTACAAGTAAGAGGTGTCGTCTGCAGGCAGATATCGGACGACCACGCATTGCCGCACTCCGGGCTCTCGCCCATCAGCGGGTAGACCATCGAATAGACAGAAGCGCCGGCCAGCCCCCCCAGGAACAGCAGCTTACGGAACCATCGCCCCGGCAACCGACCCCAGGCCAGACCTCCCAGTGCCCCAGCGGCCAGCGGAAACCAGTTGCCCAACACGACCAGGTTCGAAAAAGGCAGGACCCAACTCAGTCGCGGGTTGTACCAGAAGAAATGCGCGTAGCCGTAAATCGCCAATACCATCGTTACGGCGGCGAAATCCCTGGCCCTTCGGCCAAGATGTCGCCCCGCATGGAGTGCGATTCCAAAACAGGCTGACGCCAAAACACCGATTACCACCATCCCTGACAGGATGTCAGCCACGAAAATGTCCGCCATGTCACGATCCCTCCGCGGAACGATGGACGGTCCACCGTACTTCATCGCCCGCATCAACAAGTCGGATAGGCTCTGCTTACTGCCGCGAGTTCTGACTCCTCTGCAAGATCGATACCGAATACCAAGAATGGCTAATAGATCGGATAAATCCGCGAAATTATCTCAGGAGGCGCGAACAACATACCGAATTCCGCAGGGGCCGCCAGCGCCAATTTTCGACCAGTCTGGGAAGGAATTTTCTGTTTTTCTTGGGTTCCTGACCCATTGGCGGGACTGCGCACGTGGGCCGACCAGTCGATAGACAGGAGTGCTGCGCTAGGCCTCCCCGGCCATTCCGGGCTCCTCCGCCGGCGCCGAACCACGCGAACCCCGCGCAGCAAATTACGTCAGCCTGATGCAAAATACCACACAAGATGGGGGACAGTCGCAGCGGTCGATGCCGCCGCCGCAACACCCACAGGACTGACCGCGAAGCGATCCCTCCAGTCCCTTCTCCCAGTACTCCCGTCCGGGGTCAGGCGATGCGGTTTTCAGACGCAGCCTAGAGCGCGATCTTCTGGACTTTAATCCGCGTAAACATCGGGCGGTGCCCCGTTCGTCGACGGTAGTTCTTACGCCGTCGGAACTTCTGGATGTAGATCTTGTCGCCCATCTCGACGCCCAAGACCTCTACTTGGACGCTTGCGCCCGGCACGGTCGGGGAACCTAGCTTCAGTCCGTCTTGCGCGGAAACGGCAAGTACGCGATCGAAGGTAAACTGCGACCCTTTCGCGACTTCTCGATAGTCGACAGCCAATTCCTGCCCTTCTTCGACCCGGTACTGGCGCCCGCCATCAGTGATAATCGCGTACATCCCCAACAACTCCTCTGAACAATCGCCGCACAAATTCGAGAATCGACTAATCTAGTAGACCCGCTGGCCCTCGTCGAGTCCTCTTCCGAACACGAATCGTGCGTCCAAGCGACCCCCGCTCTCGAAGGACGACGCGTTCTCGTGCTCCTACTCGTGCTCGTGCTCCTACTCGTGCTCGTACTTCTACTCGTGCTCGTACTCGAATGCGTCCTGGCCCGCTTGGACCCGCGTCCATCACCCCGAGCCCCGAGCCCCGAGCCCTGAGCCCCGAGCCCTGAGCCCCGAGCCCCGAGCCCCGAGCCCCGAGCCCCGAGTACGAGTACGAATTGGGAGTACCAGTACGTCCTAACTAGTCGCGGCGGCCGTAATAAAAATGGCCATCTTCGCCGCCCATGAGCAACTCGGGGCGGCCGTCGCCGTCCCAATCGACGACAGTCGAGGCCGGGGAATGCCCGCTCGCGTCGCGAGCAAACAGCGGCCCTCGATCTTCCAGGCGATAACCCTCCCCGCTCCCGGGCAACTGGCGGTACAGCGTCGCATTGACGGAGTCGGCGAGGAGGTCGACGTGCCCATCGCCGTCCCAGTCGGTCAGGCACAGCTTGCGCCGGCCACTCTTGCCCGCCCGGCCCGGGTTCAGATGCAACGGCGCGCCGGCAGAGTCGAGCAGGACGCGTTGGCCCGGGAGCAGGATCAGCTGCGAGTCGACGCGTCGCCGTTCGAACAAAGCCAGGTAGCCTTCCTGGTCGAGCATTACGAGATCGGTAAGTCCGTCTCGATTCCAGTCGTAAGCCAGCGGAGTCGTACGCCACTGGGTGACGAGTTCCTTGCCCGTGGGCTGCCACCAGTTCCAAGCGGGCTTGGGAGCCGGTCCGGTCCAGGCGACCTCGATGGGCTGAGCGGCCGCCAGCTGCGGTCTTGTCCGTGTCCCCACATTTCGAAACCACTGCACGCGGCCCCAGATCGAGTTGATCAGGATATCGAGCCGACCATCGTGGTCCCAATCCGCGACATACGGCACGGTGTAACCCCATTTGGCTTCGCACGGTCCCTGGATCGAACCGTTGGGGCCGGCCTGGATGCGAATCACCTTGCCGTCCGCGGCGAGCAACTGCGGGGCGGCGAACTTCGGCGGAGCCTTGCGAGGTCCGCTGAGATTTTCGATGAATCCGAGATAGCCGGCCGTGTTGCCGCTGATCAGGTCTTCGTCGCCGTCTCCGTCCCAGTCACAACCGCAGGGCGTTGCCAGAGCGCCGAACTTGACCTCGGCCGCCTCCTGCTGAAAGTAACGCGGCGGCAGGAATTCGGGCCACCCTTCCGTGACGCGCCCCGTATGCTCGACCAGCGCCACACGGCCGTCTTCATCGCCGACGACCAAGTCGGTATCGCCGTCGCGATCCCAGTCGACCGCCACGGGAATGATCATCTCCAAGTCCATCGCCAGCGGGCGTCCCTCGTGCTTCAGCCGCACCCCGGACGCGTACTGAGGCTGTTGCCGAGTACCTGTATTCTGGAAGTAGGTGAACCCGTCCAGGAACTCCCCGCACAGCAGGTCGAGGTCTCCGTCCTGGTCGAAATCGGCGAAGTTGGGTGAGGGAATTCCATAGGTGTCGACCGGCTTTCCACCGGCTTCAACGAGTTGGGGAGCGCCGTACTGCGGTGAGTCCGTCGTTCCGCTGTTTTTCAGCCAGTAGACCAGTCCGTGCAGAGGGCCATTCGTCCACCGTCCTGACTGGTCGAACGCATCGTCCCAGCCGTAGTCGGTCCAATCCTCGATGCCGACGACCAGGTCAAGCCGACCGTCTCCATCGAAATCGGCATACTTCCATTGGTTGTGACGTACCCGGCGGGGATGGATGTTGGCCGGCAGGCCCAGCCGCTGGCCGCGCTCGAGTCCGGTCTTGGCGAACGCATGAAATTCCTGGCCCGGTCCCAGGACGCGCACCTGCCCGTCCACGTAGGACGGCGATACATTGGACATGCCCTTGCTGATCCGCCGCGGCGCTTTGAAGATTGGGAATTTGCCGCCGCTGGGATTCTCGAACACGTAGGTCCCGTTATACGGATGATCGGGACTGACCACGACGAGATCCAGGTCGCCATCTTCATCGGTGTCCATGGGCAGAGGCCAAGCCCACAGGCCGGCCCCCAGATCGACCACCAACCCCGGATTCTGGTATTGCAACCGCTCGAGATCTGCCGCGGGCGCGGCCGCGGAAGCCAGTAGCAGGATCCACATCCACCCGACAGGACGTTTCATTCTCGCAACTCCAGGATGGTGTCTCAGGGCATGTATTGCCGGTGGGATGCTGGTTGCTTGTGTCGTT
>JBFWYF010000427.1:0-6480 GCA_050186685.1 Pirellulaceae bacterium | reverse complement strand
ACGAAATTGACGTGAAGTGAAGGTCCCGGAGTGGTTACCAGTCCGTGCACCTTCTGTCAACAGTTGTAAACCAATGACTGAAGGACACAATTTTTATGACACTCGCTACGTTACCTCCTGCTCTTGCGCAGCTCGCCGATCAGCCGCACTGGATAAATTGGCGCTGGACCACGCGAAACGGGCAACGGAGCAAAGCCCCATGCGACGCTGAGGGAGGGATACGCGGATTTAACGATCCAAGAATTGCCGGCAAATACGAAAATGCGCTTTCGAATTGTTTGAAAAGCGTTCAGGCCGGCGGAACAGTTGCCGGGGTGGGTTACGCCCCCCAGGAAGACGATGGTTTTCTTTTCCTCGATCTGGATGACTGCCGCGACCCTGCCACCGGGCAGTTGAGTCCAGCCGCCGCGGATCTGGTGGCGCGCTGCGGTACCTATACAGAGATCACACCCTCCGGAAAGGGCCTGCGGATCATCGGGCTGGCCGAGGGGTACGAGGGGAAAGGCAAGCGCACCTATCACTGGCCTGACGGGGCGCTGAAAGGGGAGGTCTACAAGAGCCGGGGCTATGTGACCGTCACCTTCAACCGACTGACGGGCGTGCCGGGGGCGCAGGATCAGGTCCTGCAGCCGATCGGCGCCGTGGCCAATGAGATCCTTGCGCGCTCGGTCGGGCGTGGCCGAGATGGTGAAGGCAACGGGGGTAGCGGGCAGGCCGATCCACTCCGGGAGAGGACCGCGCCGCTTGCCGTGGTCGCCGAGACACTGAACGCCATCCCAAACGACAAGCACACGGACTGGGACGCGTGGAAAAAAATCGCCATGGCGATCTACGCCGCCACGGAAGGTGGCGTCGATGCCTTCGAAGCGTTCGAGGCGTGGTCAATGCAGAACCCGGGACACGTGCCGGGCAGCTGCGAGGTCTGTTGGGAGGAAATCGAAAACTCGCCGCCGGATGATCTCGGATACGGCACGCTGCATTTCCAAGCCAAGCGGGCGCAGGCGGCGCGCGGCATCGAGTGGAAGGGCGGCCCGGTATGGCAGGCATGGAACGCTGAGCGCTACGCCATCCCGGATTACGACGGGCCGCTGCCGTCACGCAAGGAACTGATCGCTGCAATGCGAGCGGTACCGATCCCGAGGATGGAAGCCGAAGTCCGCAAGGCGATTACCGGCGCCATCCGCGCGATAGGCGTTGATGATGCCGCGGACATCATGGCTATGAACCGCGTGGGGGTGGGCGTCGGCAGTGACGGGGCCGACCCGGACACCGGCATGGATATGACGGGATGCGAGTTCACCGAAGGTCAGCTCGGCCGCATGTACGTGAAGCGCCACTTGCCTGTACTCCGCCACGCCCCTGGTATGGGTCAATGGTTCGTCTGGAGCGGCACGGCCTGGGAGGTCGATAACCGCGGCTGGCACAAGTACTGCGCCTATAATATGTGTGAGACGCTGAGCGATGAGCTGCTGCGGATCGGCGATCGCACCCTCATGAAGACCGCGCAACGCCTCGGGCAACAATGGACCGGGATTGCCGCCATGCGAATCGCCGCGGTCAACCCGTCAATGGTCGTGCAGCCGGCGGATCTGGACTCTGATCCATGGCTGCTGAACACGCCGCTGGGCATCGTCAACCTGCGCACCGCCGAATTGCTGCCGCACGATCCGGCCCGGCTCATGACGAAGATCACCGCCGTCGGGCCTGATTTCCTGGCCGAGTGTCCGCAATGGCGCGCCTTCCTGAGCGACTGCACGGGCGCCGATATCGAAATGCAGACCTACCTGCAGAAGCTCGCCGGCTACTGCCTGACGGGTGAGACCCGTGAACAGTCGCTGTTCTTCCTGTATGGCCCGGGCGGAAATGGCAAGTCCGTGCTACTCAACATTCTTCAGTACATTCTGCGCACGGGTCATGACGGCTACTGCCGGGTCACCGGCCCCGAGACCTGGACCGTCCTTGGCCAGCCCCGACACCTGGCGGAGCTTGCTAGGCTGCACGGTGCGCGCCTGGTGCTGTCGAGCGAGACGGAGCGGGGCCATCGGTGGGCGGAAACCCGGATCAAGCAGATCACGGGCGGTGATGAGATCACCGCCAATCTCATGCGACAGAACCCGTTCAGCTTCCGGCCTGTCTGCAAGCTGGTCATCGCCGGCAACCACATGCCGCAGCTGGCGGATGTGACGCCAGCCATGGTGCGGCGGTTCAAGGTGCTGCCGTTCCTGCACAAGCCGCCGGTCGTGGACCCGAACCTGGAAGAGAAGTTGCGCGCCGAGGCGCCGGCCATCCTGGCGTGGGCAGTCCGGGGTGCCGTGATGTGGCAAGCCGAGGGGTTGGGCACACCAGCAGCCGTGCGGGCCGCGAGTGAGGAGTATCTGGAAAGCGAGGATGTCCGCTCGCAATGGTTCCGGGAATGCTTCGAGGATGTGCGCCAGCAGGTCGGCTCAGCGCCGCCGCCCATCCGAAGCAACGATTTGTTCCAGAGCTGGAAGATCTGGGCGGAGCGTCACGGTGAATATGTCGGGTCACAAAAGGCGCTGACCGAGTGGCTGAAGCAGCGCCAATTCCGAAAAGTACGCAATGGAGCCAATCAAATATGTTTTCTGGGTATTCGGCCGCGGGTTTAGGCGGTGCATTCCAGCCCGCCAGAAAACGCATTTCTTGTTCCTTTAACCACGCAAACTGAGCCTGAAAAAACCTGAAAAGCGCTTTCCGGCTATTTTTCGAAGCGGACCGAAGGGGTTGAAGGGGTTGCCTATATCACTCTGTAGGCGCACTCAAGAGATAGAAAAATAGCCGGAATGACTGGAATGCAAATTGGACCAGTATATTTGTATTATGGCATTTTGCGGAGTGATGATTCACTCGCATAAACGCAGATATGCACAACCCCTTCAACCCCTTCGGTGGGCTGAAAAATGCCCCGGCTGCTTTCCTGGTGCATGGGAGGCTTTTCGATGCGTTCCGGGTGTGGGCGAGTTGGCCGACGTGCGGTTGCGGGTTCGGATAGTGCGGGGGGGGGGGTATCGCGGCGTCCGACTACCTCGCTATCTCCCGCTGAACGACGGCGATCCGAATTGATGTCTCGGCGACGCCCGGTGTGGCAGATGGCCTGCAGGGCGCCCGCATGTCAGGTCATTTCCGCTGAGGGACTTTCAACATGGACACAGCAACTGCCAGCGACGGGACGCTTGAACCGCACACGCTTTCTGTTGGCCAGCTCATTCCCCACCATGATCGCCGGCAGCCTGAGGGATCGGCAGGGTCTCCGACGGTCATTGCGTTTCCCTCGATCAGAGCCTCCTGGATCTAATGGATGATATGGCGCCGCCCCATTTGACGCTGGCGGATGCCGCACGCCTGCGCCGAGCGGCTACTTTCGAATTGCTGCAGGCAGTCATCTCTCTGGAATCGCGACGTCCGGCACAGTCCGAAGCGCGAGAAGCGACCGCCTGATTGACGTTACTCATTGGTCTGTCGGCACGCGCATGCGCTGTTGGGCCGGCACAATGGCCACGTCGCCGCCGCCAGATGCCGTCGCAGTTCTCGCCGAAATCGAACTCTCCGTTGCACGACGAAAGGAATACGATCGCTCTTGCACATTCGAGGGATCAGAAATCTCCTAGCCAGCTACACGGACGGATGGCGAATGCGATATGAGAGTGCATACTCGTCGTTCTTGCGGTAGATAGCGACACTGGATTGAATAGGTCATCCCGACTGATGGCAGCCACGAAAGCAGCATCAACGGACTCCCGGGCGGCGCACCTTGCCCCATTCCGATTCAGACCGGGTCAATCAGGCAATCCCCGCGGCGTGCTTGCTGCCGAGGAATACATGGCGTGTGTCCGAGCGGCCAGAGACGCCTCGCAAATGGCAATCCGCCGCTTGATCGAATTGGCGGGATCGGACGACGAGCGGATCGCATTGCTCGCCTGTGACAAGATCCTCGAACGTGCATGGGGAAAGCCCAGAGAGACGGGCGGCGATCCCAGTGCCGACCCAGCATGCTCCGAGTTTCGAAGCGCAGCTCGTGCGGCGATGATGCAGGAACTCGCGGAACTGGCCAAACCATCCTCGCTTTCGGGGACATCGGGCGATGCTGTCCGGGTGAACAATCATGATGTAATCACTCCTACCTCGGACCGAAGACCCAGGCGCGAGGCTCCCTTCGGCATGGTGCAACAGCCCACCGAGGAGGACTGTCAGCCGGGGTATGGGGACGCGCATCATGGAGACTACCTGGGCAGCCATCGCTGGCGGCTCCAAACGTGAATCTCCCGCCGTCCTTGCGGGCGGCGGGCGATCTGTCCAGGCACCGTGGGATCCACACTGGCGCTTTCTCGACTCTGTAGCGCCTGAACTGGAATGGCGAAGCCACCGAATTGACCGCGACCCGGGAGTGATCTACTGTACTTTCTTGGTCAGAATAATGCTTATAAGGGGACGTCCGTGGATATTGCACAATGGTTCGATGCGGTGGCCACGGCTGCGGCGGTGCGTCGAGTTCGGCGCATGCAGCCGATGGGTGGCAATGGCGAAAAGATTTTTCCTCCCACGTACCCCGGAGACGGACCGAACAAGCCGCCACCTCGTCATGTGTTCGAGTACAGACGCATTGGTTCGGCGAACGTCCTGTGCGTCCTGATCGACAGCGTCCAAAGCCAAGCGAACAGGCTCGAGGAAGCGCTCGGACGGCTGCGTGCGGGACGCCGCCTGCAGTTCCCAACGATTGCGGTTACCTTCGAAAGCAGCGATGATCTGGCGGATGTCGGCGTGGTGGACACGCTCCTGGCACCGCATCGCGTGTTCGATGCCATCATCCGTGACTCGACACTTGCCGGCAAACCATTCGGGATCTCCGACGAGGGGCGAGGCCTCGATCTGGCCAAGCCCGAGGCGGCCGCGCGAATCTACGAACTCTCCCCGTCTACGTTGATATTCGGTGCCTGGAATTCGACGCGCCAGGGCGGGGGGTTGGGCGCAAAATTCCCGCGAGCTGTGGTATCGGAAATTGTCGGGATCGGCGTTGCCGCCGAACCCGACGGTGCGCCATCCGGACGGCGGACAGGAAGCCGAATCGATCCTCTCGGAATTCGTAGCGGCGTGAAGGTTGTCAAGCTGCCCGACGGTGACTGGCGGATCGCGACCGACAAGGACAAGGGCGCCATCAAGCCGTCCGAAATCAATCACTCGAATATCGCCCCGAGCGTGACATCGCTGGGCGTTAGCGTCGACTTCGTCAGGCACAGTTTCGTGCTGTCGTTGCCAGCCCTGCGCCGCCTACGTTTCCTCGGCAAGCCTGGGCAGCCCTCCAAGGCAGATGCGGCTGCGCATGCCGCACTCGCCGCACTCGCCTTGGCTGCGTGTCTGGGGCAGGACGAGTCAGGATACGCTCTGCGTAGCCGCTGTGATCTGGTCCCGGAGCCTGAACAATCGACCGGTTTCGAACTGGTACAGGCCGACGGCAGTGCCGTTCCTCTCACAGTCGACCTGCCAACTGCATGTACGCTGTTTTCGAGGGGTGTCGAGACAGCAACAACACATGGTCTGACGATGCGCGGTGGTGACCTCATCCTGCAGCCGCAGGATAAGTTGCTGGAAATGGTACGCAGGAGCCGCCAGCAGGCCTTGCGTGGCGAGGCTGAATCCGAAGGTGAGTGAAAATCTCTGCCTGGAGATCGAGCTGCTGGCGGACGCGTATCGCGCGGCGCTGCCGGATGGCACCGGACCCGAGTGGCCGCCGCACCCGGAACGTATTTTTTCGGCGCTTGTCCAAGCCTGGGGCGACGGGGGACGTGATCCGGTCGAGGAGCAAGCGCTGATATGGCTGGAAAAACAGAACGCACCAGCAATCGAAGCGGACCCAGAGACCGAGGTGTCCGCCCGTGATGTCGCGCCGGTCTACGTACCGCCGAACGATCAGCACGGCGTATGGATCGAACGATTTCCTGAACGTCGCCGCCAAGCGCGTGACTTCCGTGCTGTAATTCCGTCTACGGCGACAATTCGGCTCTTCTGGTCGGCCACGCCGTCCGTAGACGCACTTGCGGCCCTTGGCCGAATTGCCGCGCGAGTGGCTTCGATCGGACACTCGGCGTCGCTGGTTCGCGCTGTGTTCCTCGAGAACATGGTTTCCGACAGTGCGCGCCTCTGGCGTCCGGACGCTACCGGCAGGGCCTCCCTTCGTGTGCCGCATGCAGGCCGCTTCAGCCGGCTGCAGGGTTGGCTGGGGAACGGCCAGCGTCCGCAGTCCGGAGTGACCCAGCGCTATCGAGGTCCTTCCTCGTCGCCCAGCCATGCCGAGCAGCCGGCAAGCTGGTTCGGCAGCACGAACGACTGGTTCGTCTTCGAGGACAATGATGGACCGTTCACACCCGACATCCTGGGGTTTGCCCATGTCGCCCAACGGGTGCGGGCCGCCCTGTTGCAGCTCGGCCCTCAGCCCACCCCGGCCGTTCTGTCGGGCCATATGGCCGT
>JBFWYF010000426.1:0-6481 GCA_050186685.1 Pirellulaceae bacterium | reverse complement strand
ACTCCGATGGGCGAGTACGACGCACCTCTGCTGGCATCCCAGCGCAAGTGGCGACAGTACGGAGAAGCGGGCACCTGGGTCAGCGACTGGTTGCCCCATACCGCCGAATGTGCCGACGACCTGGCTGTCATTCGTTCGTGCTGGGCGGATGGTCTGAATCACTCCAACGGCGTCTGCCAGATGAATACCGGCTCGATTCTGGGCGGACGGCCGTCGTTGGGCGCGTGGGTCAGTTATGGGCTCGGCACCGAGAACGACAACCTGCCTGCCTTCGTCGTGATGGAGGATAATCCCGGCAAGGTGATCAACGGCCCGCGCAACTGGAGCGGCGGGTTCATGCCGGCCACCTACCAGGGCACGCCGTTTTTTACGAGCGACGATCCGATTCAGAATCTGGACACGCCGGCCGGCATCTCGGCAGACCGACAGGTGGCTAAGCTGCAATTGCTGAACCATTTCAACCGCCGGCATGCTGCGGCGCGACGCGAGCAGACTCAGCTAGAGGCTCGGATTCTCAGTTACGAACTGGCGTTCCGCATGCAAGCCTCCGCTCCCGAGGCCGTCGACCTCGGACGCGAAACCGAGGCCACTCGCCAACTCTACGGCATGGACCGGCCCGAAACGGCCACCATGGGGCGCATGTGCCTGCTGGCCCGGCGATTGGTCGAACGCGGCGTCCGGTTTGTCCAGCTGTACCACGGGTCGGGCAGCAAGTGGGACGCTCACACGGGAATCGAAAAGAACCATACGGAACTGTGCCAGCAGATGGACCAGCCTGTCGCCGGGCTGATCCGCGATCTGAAACAACGCGGTCTGCTCGGACAGACGTTGGTGGTGTGGGGAGGCGAGTTCGGGCGTACGCCTATGAGCGAAAAAGGCGACGGGCGAGATCACAACCCCTACGGTTTCACGATGTGGATGGCGGGCGGGGGAGTGAACGGTGGCCAGACGATTGGTTCGACGGATGAACTGGGGTTGCGCGCAGTCGAGGATCGGCTGCATGTCCACGATCTGCACGCGACGATGCTCCACCTGATGGGCTTGCATCACATGCGACTGGTTTATCGTCACAAGGGACGCGCGGAGCGACCCACGTTGAACGAAGGGAACGCCTTCCGCCGCATCGTGACGGGCTGAGCCCAGGGAAGGACATCATGTCTCGAACGACTTTTGGCTTTCAATTCGGCGAGCCGGAGCGTCAGCCTGCACGGGCTCTCCCACCGGATACACCGTTGCGAATCCTGGTGGCGGGCGACTGGAGTGGCCGCGCGTCGCGCGGCGAACATGCACCGGACACGATCGCTCAGCGAAAACTGCAGGCGATCGACGTCGACAGCTTCGATGACGTATTGAAATCGCTCGCCCCAACGATCCACGTGGGGCTGGCGGGGGATGCGGGCGTCTCGGTGACCTTCGAGTCGTTAGACGACTTCCATCCGGACCGGTTGTTTGAGCGGCTCGAGTTGTTTGCCGCGCTGCGAGCGTCCCGGCGCCGGCTGCAGAACCAGGCAACGTTCGCAGCCGAGGCGGCCCGCATCCGTCCGGAAGCGCAGCCCGCTGCGTCGCCGCCGCCTTCCCCGGCACCGACTGCCTTGAGTCCCGCATCCGACACCGGGCTGCTCGCTTCGATACTCGACGGATCTTCGACTCCCGCGGGTGTTCCCGACATCCGATCGGTGCGCGTGGCGGGTGTCGACTTGGGACGATTGGTGGACGAAGTGGTGGCCCCTTACGTGCTGCCTAAGGCGGATCCCCGGCAAGGCGAGTTTGTGGCCGCTGTGGACGCGGCGGCCGGCGACTTATTGCGCCGCCTGTTGCACGCAGAACCTTTTCAGCGGCTCGAAGCCGCATGGCGGCAACTCTGGCGGATTACCCGTGCGGTGACGGGCACAGGGGACGTCCAGCTTCATCTGCTCGATGTCACGCGCCGCGAGCTGGCTGCGGATCTAGCTGCGGCCTCCCCAGCGTCTCCGGACTCCGGGACCAAGGGCCTGCATCGGCTGGTCCTCGATCGGCACGTTCGCCAACTGGACGGCCAGCCCTTGGGCCTGGTCGTGGTTCTTGAAGCGTTTGGGACGGGCGAAGAGGACTGTAACGTGCTCGCGGCGCTGGGCGGTCTCGCCGAATCGGCGGGCGCGGCGTTGCTCGCGGACGCATCGCCCGAAACGATCGGACAACGCGACTGGACGCAGTCCGACCCCAGCGACTGGCAGTTTACTGACCCCAGCGCGGCGAGCCGCTGGAACAGCCTGCGGCAGCAGCCCCAGGCGATGCGCGTTGGCCTGGCGGCTCCACGACCGCTCGTGCGCTTGCCTTATGGTGAGCGGAATGCGGCCGAGAACATCGCCTTCGAAGAACTCGTACCCCCGCGCCGACACTCGGATTGGCTGTGGGGCTCGGCAGCACTCGGCGTCGCCGAGCTCATCGGTCTGGCGTTTCGCCGGGACGGCCGGGCCATGCGGTTGGGCACCGTCCAGGACCTGGACGATCTGCCCGCTGCGATCTTTGAGGAAGACGGCGAGAAGCAACTACTGCCTGGCGCGGAAGTGTTCCTTACCACGACGGCTGGCGAAGCCCTTGTGGACCGCGGCGTAATTCCCCTGCTCAGTTACCAGAACCGTCATGCGGCCCGCGTCTTGCGGTTCACGTCGCTGGCCGCCGGGTCGCCGCGATTGGTCGGTCCCTGGTCGGTCGTTTAACCCGCGGCCGCAGCAGGCTGCCGCGTCCGCCTCGCTTACTCGCTTCACGCGTCACAATCGACACGCAGAAACCGCGGACGGCCGCAGAGAATACGGGGAGCGTCGGCTGCGGTTCGCGTCCGTCGTTCCCCGTTTCTGCGGATCATCCCTCACTGCACGCGCGTTACAGCCGTTTGATAGCGATCTTGCGAATCATCACCGGATCGTTGTGCCCGGCGAAACCGAAATAGCCTTCTTTCAGATCCTTGCCGGGATGCGCGGCATTGTCCTTGAACTCCGTCACCTTGCTCAAGTCGGTGTTCAGGATCACGGATCCATTCAGCTCGACTTTGACCGTGGAACCGACGACCGTTACCTCCTGGTAGTTCCACTCGCCCACCGGGCGCAGGTACCCGCGCGACGCGGCGGTCATGCCGTAGGCCGATCCGTGATACTGGCGCGGGTCGAGCTTCGCGTACTTTTCGGCCGTATCGTCCAGAATCTGCAATTCACACATGCCGACGTAAGCCGGCTGGCCTTGACCACCCGGGTAACGGATTGCCAGGCCATTGTTGCCTCCCGGCGGGACCTGGAACTCGACGCGGACAACGAAGTCTCCGTACTTTTCGTTCGTATACAGCACTCCGCCACGACCGGTCTTGCAGGCAATCGCTCCGTCGCGGACTTCGTAGTTTTCCACAGCACCTTGCCAGCCTGAAAGATCCTGTCCGTTGAACAGCGATACGAAGCCGGCTTGGGCGTCGTCGCCTCGCAGCAGCCGATTTCCTTCCTCGGCCGGGATCGGCCGGACGTGGATGTTGCGCCACCGAATCTCGCCACCGTGGGTCTGCAAGTGGATCGGGCCACGGGCTGGCAGCGGTTGGCGACGTTCCTTGTCCCAGTAGTTCTCCATGATCGCGTTGTCGACCACGCGTTGATCGTTCAGGTACACAGTAGTCCGGCTGCCAACTTGCAGGATGCGGAACTGATTCCACTCGCCGAACGGTTTATCCGCCAGGACGGAGGGCAATTGACCGGGCGCGCCTTTCGAGTTGTTAAAAAGACCGCCGGAGCCCTTGTCGGCGTTCCGGTCCCACTTGCCGCCCTCTTTGGTGTAATCCCAAATCTGAATCTGAGGGGTACCGCGCAAATAGATGCCGCTATCGGCCTTCGCGACAGTCTTGTAGTCAATCCGCAGTTCGATGTCGCCGTAATCCTCGTCGGTGGTGGCATAGGGCCCATGGCCATCGTTGACCAGGTCGCCGTCTTCCGCCTTCCAGTGTGCTCGGAACTCGTCCTGCTGCGCGGCAATCGCCTCGGAGCGCTTCTCGGGTGGCGACTTAACGGTCTGATGCGGGTTGTCGCCATGCCAGCCCTGCAAGGTCCGGCCGTCAAACAGGGAAGTGAACCCGGCGGGAGCCGGGGATTGCGCGCCGAGCTGGCTGCCTGGATCGGCCAGCACGAGCAGGGCGACGAGCGAAAGGGGAAGGAGGAAACGGCTCATAGAGACAGCGCCTTTTCAAAGCGGGGGGGGAGGTACCGGGTCGATTCGCAGACCCATGTTGTACTCAAACGGCGCAGCGGTTCAACTCACGGCCCTGTGCCGCGCATCGCTGCCTATCCGTTCAGCGTGGCGGACGGGGCTCATTGAGCGGGCTGGCACAAGCACGACGACGTAATGTTCACATCGGCGTCGCGCCAGACGTCGCGGAATCGGGCCTCCCAGGTCGCGGCCTCGTCCGTCTTCCCCTGCAACCGGAGACTGCGGCCCAATCCGAACAGCGACCATCCGTTCTCCGGCAGCCGCGCCAGGTCGGCGCGGTATACCTGTTCTGCCTCGCCATACCGTTGTTCCTGCAGCAGAAACGCGCCAAGTGCATGTCGGACCGGATGGATCCAGTCGGGTGGTTCGTCGTAGCGCAAGAGATCTTCACGGCGGACCGCTTCGCGCAGCGCGGCCAGCCCCGCTTCGACTTCACCCGCGCGATACCGGATTTCGCCGTCCAACAAATGCTCCGCTACCCCCATCAGGTCGGCCACCGCATTGTTGCCGAAACGAGCATCGGCGGGCAGCGCGGCGCGAGCTCGGGCAAACGCCTCCTGCTCCGCACGAGCCCGGACGACGTCACCCCGCGCCGCGTAAGCAATCCCGCGGGCACAGCGCCACATCGCCCGCGAGAAGGGCAAGTAGTCGGCCGGCTCGGACGCCGCCAGTACCTCGTCCCAGCGGCCGAAGCGGACCAGCACTTCGAGCGGCATGGCAGCGAATCCGTCCGCGAAGGACGCATTCTCGCGCAACCACGATTCCGGAATCTCGCGCACCATCGCGTTAATGGACGACACCGCGAGTTCGCTTTGCCCGCGCATCATGGCGGCATAGGTGAGCATATGGCGGTTGTGAGCCATGTAGAGCCGATAGAAATCCTGCTGCGGAGACCGGCTGTGATACCTCTCGTCCGCTCGGATTGCTTTTTCATTCGCGGCCAGCGCTTCGCGCCAACGCCCGCGCCGCACGTCGATGTGGGAGGGCATATGGACCAGATGCCCGAGCCCGGGGAGCAAGTCCCGGAGCCGATCGGCTTCGTCGTCCGCTCGGCCGGGATCCGTCGACGCCTCCACGGCGTGGATATAGAGGTGCAGTGCCAGCGGATGGCGGGGCGCCAGGGCCAGAACGCGCTCCAGCGTCGCAACGACCTCGTCTGTGCCCGGTTGCGCCTGCCCGTCCTGCGTGTACAAGTCCCACGGTCGCAGATCCATCAGGGCCTCGGCGAACAGCGCTCCCACATCCGCATCGCCGGAATGCTGTTGCCAGACTCGCCGCATTGCGCCCGCATAAGCTTCGTCGAGCTGCTGGCGGTCTTCCGGCGGCGGATCGGCGTAGCGGGCTCGCAGCGCTTCGATCAGCGCGCGTTCCACCGCGCTACCGGACGCCGCGTGACGGCTCGCCTCGGTCCAGGCCTGCCACGCGGCACGGGCACGGTGCTCGGGCAACACGGGATTATTGATATGCGGTCCATTCGCGAGGGCCACACCCCACCAGGCCATCGCGCATTGCGGATCGAGCCTCGCAGCCTCGCGGAATGACCGGATCGCTTCGTCGTGATTGAACGCGTACAGAAACCCAAGCCCCTGATCGAAATACTGCTGGGCCTGCGCCGAACTCGTCGTGATCTTCCGTCCGCTGGCGTCGAGCCCCTCGAACAACGGCGGGGCCGGTTCCACGGCCTTCGCCGACGGGCTGTCCTCCGGTCGGCGGTCCTGGGACGGAGACGCGTGGGTGGGAGGCGGAGCGGCGGGCAGCGTGGAGATTGCCAGAGCGATTCCCACGCCTCCGAGGCTGCCTAGCAGGATGAGGTAGTTCGAGGACCTCGTGCGATTCGTCATCTCGTATCCTCCCGGCCGATCAAGGATGGTTCCGGATATCGTGTAGGGCGTGGCGCAGGATCCGGCCAGACGAGAACTCGTCACCGATCGGCGCGCACCGCAAACTTCCCGCCAGGTGCCGCACCGATCTCGCGGGGAACGCCATTATGCGGGGAGAGGAAGGCACGAACAACCACCGGAGGGTGAGGCTCACCCCGGCCACCTGCAAGAGTACGGTGAGAGGGTACTTGGGAAACCGGTTCGCGGTCAGCCACGTGGGTTTTCGGACAGAGCCTGGCGTGACCGCGTGACCGACAGACGCCTCAGGCGGTGGTAATCAGAATCTACGCGGCTAGAATACGGGCGCTCCTCGGACGCTGGAGAATCAGGGCGTGCCATCGCCACTTCCCCCGATCACGGTCGAACAGCTGCTGGCTTTG
>JBFWYF010000425.1:0-6482 GCA_050186685.1 Pirellulaceae bacterium | reverse complement strand
GAGGGTCGTCGACGTCCTTCTTGTAGGCGACGCCGAGTAACGCAATTTTGGCTCCGCGCACCGCGCGGCCGCGGTCGTTCAGCGCATCGGACACTCGGCTGACCACGTAGTACGGCATCGATGTGTTGATTTCGCCAGCCAGCTCGATAAATCGTGTCGACAGCTCGTGCCGCCGGGCCAGCCAGCTCAAGTAGAACGGATCGATCGGAATGCAGTGTCCGCCCAATCCAGGGCCCGGGTAGAAGGCCTGGAAACCAAACGGTTTTGTCTTCGCCGCCTCGATCACTTCCCAGATGTCGATCCCCATCCGGTGAAACAGCACTTTCAATTCGTTGACCATCGCGATGTTCACGGCGCGATAGGTGTTTTCCAGGATTTTGCAGGCTTCGGCCACCTCGCAGCTGGACGCGGGCACCGTCTTGACCACGGCGTGTGCGTACAGGGCCAACGCCAAGTCGCGGCTGTTGGCATCGCGCCCCCCCACGACCTTCGGGATGCTGGCCGCCGAAAACTGGGGATTCCCCGGATCCTCGCGCTCAGGACTGTACGCCAGGTAATAGTCGGTCCCTTCGACCAACCCCGATTGGTTCAGGATCGGCATCACCACGTCCCGCGTCGTGCCTGGATAGGTCGTACTTTCCAGCACCACCAACTGACCTTTGCGCAGCGACCGTGCGATTTGCTGGGATGTGCTCTCAATACACGACAGGTCCGGATCGCGGCTTTCATTGAGCGGTGTGGGGACGCAGATCAAGATCGCGTCAGGCTCGCCAAGCCGCCCCATGTCGGCGGTGGGCTCGAACCAGCCCCCCTTCAGACACTCCCTGATCCATTCCGAGGGAATATGGCGAATGTAACTTTCGCCTGCCTGCAGCCGGCTTACTTTCGTCGCGTCGACATCGAAGCCAATCACGCGGAGCCCCGCACGCACAAAGGCCCGGACGAGGGGCAATCCCACGTAGCCCAGACCGATGACCCCGACCCGCGCCTGTTTCGTGTCGATCCGCTCTTTCAGTGCAGCCGCAGCAGCATTCATACGAACCTCGAGTTGCATTTTGCCAAACGTGAGGAACGTCAGTCTAAACTCTGACCTGGGATGGCTCCTAGGTCGGTTCACCAACATAGGTCGCAGAAGAGAGCTACGCCGCCTCGCTATAATCTGCAGGTCCGGTAGCCGACGAACGCTAGAATTCGCTTGTTCCCTACCGTAAGCTGCCGACCCTCTCTGTGTAAGTGCTAGCAAGGTGTCTCGAACTTGACAGACACTCGGCAGCGAATAAGGTTGAAGTTCCTCCTCCGCTCGTTCCTCATCCTGGCTTCACGAAATCCGTCGTCAGGCGGCGACGATTGATCTTCGAGAAGACTTCCCTCTTTTGATACGATTTCGACCCTGCGCCGACGGCTGCTGGGCCTGAGGTGACAGCGAGTTTCTCCTTTCTCGACAAGGAATTCGGGCATGTGTGGCATCGTCGCCTACGTGGGTCCTCGGCAGGCTACTGATTTTCTGGTCGAGGGGCTCAAGCGGCTTGAGTATCGGGGGTACGACAGTGCGGGAGTCGCTGTCGTTGGCTCGGACGGGACCATGGAAACTCGCAAGACGGTGGGCCGCATCGACTCCCTGGCTGGTTGCCTGGCCGATGCACCGCTCGGCGGGCACGTGGGCATCGGCCACACACGCTGGGCGACTCACGGGGCGGCGACCGAGCACAATGCACATCCCCACTACGGCGGCGACCGCATCATTGCCTTGGCCCACAACGGGGTGATCGAGAACTTCCAGGTCCTCAAGGAACGACTCGAGACCGACGGCTATGTGTTCAAGTCCGAGACCGATACGGAGGTCGTCGCGCACCTCGTCTCGTCGTGTCTCGACGCACTGGTACATCACCCGGATGCTCCGAAGGACCCTCAGGAACTCGTCATCGCCGCGGTTCAGTCCGCCCTCGCGCAGCTGCGAGGTACGTATGGGCTGGTGATGCTCTTCCGCGACTATCCGGAACTGATCGTCGCCGCGCGGCTGGGCAGCCCGCTGGTGGTCGGCGTGGGAACAGGCGAGCACTTTGTCGCCAGCGACGCCTCGCCGCTCGTCGGCTTCACGGACAAAATTGTCTACCTGCGCGATCACCAACTCGCTGTGGTTACCGCCAGGTCCTTGCGCATCGCGGACCGCGAAAAGGCTCGCATCTCGCACCGAATCGAGTCCCTACAGATCGATACGAGCGAAGTGCAGCTGAACGGTTTTCAACACTACATGCTGAAGGAGATCTACGAACAACCGGAATCGCTCAAAAACGCGATGCGTGGCCGGCTCTGCGAAGATGACGCCACGGCGATGTTCGGGGGGCTGAATCTGACTCCGCAGCAATTGCGGGCCGTCAACCGCATCATCCTGACGGCCTGCGGCACCAGCTGGCATGCCGCGCTGTTGGGCGAATACTTGATCGAAGAGTTCGCTCGCATCCCAGTCGAAGTCGAGTACGCCAGCGAGCTACGCTACCGCAATCCTCCGGTCGAGCACGACACGCTGGTCTTTGGGATTTCACAAAGCGGCGAGACGGCCGACACACTCGGGGCGCTGCGCGAGATGAAACGGAAAGGACATCGGTCCCTGGCGATCTGCAATGTCGTGGGCAGCAGTATTGCCCAGGAGGCAGACGGGGGCATCTTCCTCCACGCGGGGCCCGAAATCGGCGTCGCGTCCACGAAAGCCTACACGTCGCAGTGCGCCGTGCTGGCGATGTTGGCGCTGTTCTTTGGCCGAATGCGGCATATGAGTGTCGATGCCGGCCTGCGGATGATGGAGGCCCTGCAACGGCTGCCGCTGCAAGTGCGCCAAGCGCTCCAGACGGAAGACGATGTGCGGCGCATCGCCCAGAAGTACGCGCACGCCACCAACTTCCTGTACCTGGGTCGGCAGTTCAATTTCCCGACCGCCCTGGAGGGAGCCTTGAAGCTGAAGGAAATCAGCTACATCCATGCCGAAGGTTACCCGGCGGCCGAGATGAAACATGGCCCGATCGCGCTGGTTGACGAGCAGACTCCCAGCGTCTTCATCGCCCCGCAGGGCTTTGTGTACGACAAAGTCATGGCCAACCTCGAGGAGGTCAAGGCTCGCGGCGGTCCGGTAATTGCCGTGACTGAACCGGGTGATACGCGCATTGCCAATCTGGCAGACGAGGTCATTGTCGTGCCAAAGGTTGAAGAATACCTGCAGCCGCTAGTGAGCATCGTGCCCTTGCAACTGCTGGCCTATCACATTGCCTTGCTGCGCGGGTGCGACGTCGACAAGCCCCGCAATCTCGCGAAAAGCGTCACCGTTGAATGATCCGTCATCTTTCGGTCTGAGGAAATCCTGACATGCGCAAGTCCGAACTCCGACTCAGTTCCACCAGCCGCAAGGCCCTGTGTGTCCACGTGGGCGAGTCCGCTGGCGTCGAGATTGCCAATCTCCTGCAGTCGCTCGCCGAACGCGTGGCGTTGCTGGAACGCAGCAAGGTGAGCGTTACGCCAATCGCCCCGATGGACAGCGTCAACCTGATGGCCAAGGTCCCCGACGAACTATCCTGATGCGGGGGCAGCAGGCAATATCATACCGTGACGTTCTCGTCACGGATTCGGGCAGAAAAGTCGAGTTGCACCCCGGCCAGTGCCAGCCAGGCCTGGTCGCCCGGCGGCACGACCGTATCGGTCCCGCATTCCAGCACGAGTGCCACTCCCAAACCGTTCCCGATGGGAAAATTGCGACCTGGCACGGTAGATCCCAGGAATGCCGATACCTGGAAGCGCTGCATGGAGCCGTCCGACCGCCAGACTGGCTGGAAGACTTCGCTGGCTAACACGGTCGCTTCGAACGGATGTTTGTTGGTGTCCGTGTAGCGGAAGAGACGCAGCTGACAGGTGCAAGCCGAGGTGAACCAGCGTTCGAACGCTTGCTTGTTAGAAGCGTGGCTGATGAGTTGCACAGAAAACGTGTACTGTCCGCCCCGCGCGCTGCGGATCTCCTGGGCCACCAGGGCGCGAGCGCCCCTGGCGACACGCTCCACGTGAGGATCGATTCCAATCCGCACGTACGGCCGAGGTTCAGGCACACATTCGACGCGCAGGCCATCACCGGCGTCGCCCGTCAAAGGCCAGCCGCGCCAGCCCTTGGTCCGCGAAGCAGGAGTCACGGCGACCAGTCGGCCCGCTGAAAAATCGGTGTCGACGAGCAGGGAGGCGTCGTACGGAGGCACAAACGATTCGTCCCCGGTCGCCTGACAACGCGCCGGCGTGGCGGGCTCGGCGCCCAGTAACACGTGGAGCGGCTCGCCCTTCGTCAGCAGCTGAGGTCGTTTGAGCCGGTCATAGAACACGCCGTCGTGCGGGATCCCCAGCAAGTGATAGATCGTCGCCGTCAGATCATGCGGCCGGATGGGATCCGCCGCAGGATAGGCCCCGTCGCGGTCGCTGGCCCCCAGTACCTGGCCCCCGGCGATCCCCGCGCCGGCGAGAGCACAACAGAAGACCGGCCCCCAGTGGTCGCGGCCTCCCAGCCGATTGATCTTCGGAGTCCGGCCGAATTCACCCACGGCTACCACCAGCGTTTCCGACAACAGGCCTCGGTCGTCCAGATCATCGAGCAGCGCCGCGAAGGACACATCGAATAGCGGACAAAGTACGTCCTGCAACCGATCGGCGTTCAACGCATGGGTGTCCCACATTGGGTTATCGACAGCCGAATCGCCGGGCTCTCGATGCCAGTTCACGTGCACCAGCCGCACGCCGGCTTCGACCAGCCGGCGGGCCAGCAGGCAACTCTGTCCCCACGTGTGCCGGCCGTAACGGTCACGCAGCGCCTCCGGTTCGCGCGACAGGTCGAACGCTGCTTTCGCCCGGCCGGACGTGACCAGGTCCATGGCAAAGGCGGACAACCGATTCCAATGTCCCGTGGAAAGCGGACTCCCCGCGGCGAGGCTTCCATTCAGTTGCCGCAGCAGACCGGCTCGATCCTGCAACCGTTCTGGCGGCAGATCGACCGGCAGATGCAAACCCTCAATCTGATAGTCGGGACGGGCCGGATCCCCCACAAATCGTTCAGGATCCCACATCGATCCGAGGAATCCACCCGTCTGGCCCGCGGGCGTCACGTTGTCGTTCAGCCGCATCATGTCTGGTATCCAGACGCTGGTCAGCGCCGGCAATCGTTCACTGGGCTTCAGCATCTTGACGACCGATCCGAAATACGGCCAATCGGTCGGTTTGATCTGGCGAGCGCTGCCGGGACCATAGGGATAACCGGTGAGCACCCAGTAGCCGCTGACATCATGGTTGTTGTCGTCGGTGTGCAGTGACCGGATGATCGCGAGTTTGTCGGCACGCTGCGCCGTCCGCGGCAACAATTCGCAGAAATGCGTACCGGGGATGTTCGTCTGAATGGGCCGAAACGGGCCACGGATTTCGACGGGCGCGTCCGGCTTCGGATCGAACGTCTCGTGCTGCGGGGGACCTCCCTGCAACCACAGAAAGATGACGTTTCGAGCTCGGCCAAACATGGCCCCGGACAACTTAACCGCAAGCGGTGTGCTGGTCCCCGTGGCTGCGACGGCAGGTGCCGCGAGCAACTGCGGCAACGAAATCCCCATTACTCCCAGCCCTCCGACACGAAGCCATTCCCGACGACTTAGCCCGTCACACAACCGTGTGCCTGGATGCCGGAACGAAAGCATGGCAGACTCCCGGAGCAAGATGCTGACCCGTGCGCGCTGATCGAACGCGTGAGCCAGTCTAGACGATGGGTGCGGACCACTCCAGCTGCGCGGCCTTACGTCTTGAAGACAAACGCGGCACCGGCGGCAATGAACAGGAACCCGACGATATGATTCCACTTCAGCGGTTCGCCGAGATACATCACGGAGAAGATGCAAAACACGACCAGCGTGATGATCTCCTGGATCGTTTTCAGGTGGGCCGCGGCGAAACCGGCCTTCGCCCCCCAGCGGTTGGCAGGAACCTGAAAACAGTACTCGAAAAACGCGATCCCCCAGCTGACCAGGATCACCATCCACAGGGGCGACTCGCGGTGTTGCTTCAGGTGTCCGTACCAGGCGAATGTCATGAAGACATTCGAAATTACGAGCAGCGTAATCGTCGTCATTCGTTGGGCTCCTCCTTCCCTGCGGACGGATCCAGGACTTCCCACCGCGTCACGGCCCAGCTCACTTCTTCGTTGGTCGCGAATCTCCGCAACTCGATCCGTTGATACCGGGTGGGAAAGCCCCATTGCGGATGGAACTCGCCACGAAGTTCGAGCGGGTACTGGCCGGGGCCCAAGGTGCCTGCCTCAGCCCGGGCTACCAATTCCTGGTCGCGGGCCAATGTTTCCAAGATGCCGGGCACGGTCCACGTCGTCCAGGTCCGTTGCTGGGACAGCGTTTGCCCGTTTCGCGAGGCTTCGCGGACCTCCCCTTCGCGCACGCGCACGGCATACACCGCCGCGGCTCGGC
>JBFWYF010000424.1:0-6486 GCA_050186685.1 Pirellulaceae bacterium | reverse complement strand
AGGCTACATCGAGGATCCGGCAGACGTGTTCGTCCCCTTCGCGATCGTTCCATAGCACGTGGCTCGTCGAGCCCGGCAGCCACTGCAGCATGCAGCCCTGTTGCCAACACCACGCGCGACTCGTACCCAGCTCGATCCATCGGTCGCCGTCCTGCAGGTCCACCATGCCGACGCGAATGACATCGTCCGGTCGCGGCGAGCGGTGCTCGAAATCCACTTCCATCCCCAGCACGTACCGCATCGCAGGATCGAACTGCAGCTTGTCATAGTAGCCGAACCAATGATGGCGCGGGCCGCGCGTGACCGCTCGTACGGGCACCGACGTCGCTACCTGGTCGTTCGCGGCCAAAGGCCGGCCGGGCAGGGCGGCGACGCCGCTGGCGGCCAGAACGGTGCGGAGAAAATCACGACGATGACGAGACTGTGGCATGGCTTCACCCACGAGACGTGGCCAGATTCGCTCGGATCTACCGCACGGGACGCTAGGGCATCATGCGGATACAGGACGGGCTGGTGATCGGAACTGGCGAGCCAGACGGCGACAGTCGACCCGACTCGTCGATGCGGAAGACGACCACGTTGTTCCCCGGCATATTGGCACAGACGAGCCATTCGCCCTGGGCCGTGATCAGCAGGTTCTGCGGTCCTTTACCGAGGCTGGGTTCGATCGCGATCAGCGACAGCTGACCATCGTCCGCAATACGGAAGGCCGCGATACTGTCGTGGCCTCGATTCGTTCCGTACAAGAACCGACCGTTCGGCGTGATCTTGAGATCGGCGCAGTAGCTCGTGCCCTTGAAATCGTCCGGCAGCGTTGAAATCGTCTGCCGCTCGACCAGCATGCCGGTCTGGCCGTCGAAGTCGAACAGGCTGACCGAATTGCGGAGTTCGTTGATGACGTACAGATGTTTGCCATCGGGATGAAACGTCAGATGGCGAGGACCGGCGCCGGGCACGGTGCGTACGAACGGTTGGCGAAGCGGTGTCAGTGTGGCAGAGGCCGCGTCCAACTGGTAGTTGACGATCTGATCCAGTCCCAGGTCGGCGGCATAGGCGAAACGATTATTGGGGCTGATCACAAAGCAGTGAGCGTGCGGACCGGCCTGCCTCGCGGGATCGACGCTGGAGCCGGCATGCTGGTGAAACGACTTCGCTTCACCCAGCGATCCATCCGCTTGAATGGGCAACGAAGCGACACTGCCCGACGAGTAGTTCGCGACCAGGACACACCGCCCCGTTGCATCCACATCGAGATAACAAGCGGCAGTTCCTCGAGCCGACTGGCGGTTGAGCAGCTGAAGCTGACCGGAGCGGCCCTGCACCGCATACGCGGCGACCTGTTCCGGTTCCGTGCCCCCGAACTTCCGTGCGTGGATCGAGTACAGGAAACGGTGATCGGGAGACAGGGCGAGGAAGAAGGGGTTCTCCGCTCCCGTCGTGCGGTGCGTCAGAGTGAGGTTGCCCGCCGCCAGATCGAGTTGATACGCGTGAATGGCGCCCTCGTCCCCTCCCGCGAACGACGAAATGAACAACATCGGCCCCTCAGCCTGAGTAGATCCTGCCCGGAACCCGGTTAAGGTCATGAGCAGGAGGCAGCCCCAGAGATATGGATGGCGCGTCATAGGTAGCTCCGTTTCGTTCGTAAAACGTATGTGCGATTCCGCTTCACGCCAAGACTTCGCGGACGACGCGGCCGTGGACATCCGTCAGCCGATAATCGCGCCCGCCGTAGCGGTACGTCAGACGTTCATGGTCGAGCCCCAGAAGGTGCAGGATCGTGGCGTGCAAATCATGGATGTGCACCTTGCCCGCGATTGCCTCGTACCCGTGCTCGTCCGTTGCACCATGGGCGATGCCGCCTCGCACACCGCCGCCGGCGAGCCACATGGAGAAGCCCTTGTTGTTATGCCCTCGGCCGTCTGTCGTCGGATCATCCGGCGTCCGCCCGAACTCGCCGCCCCAGATCACCAGCGTGTCTTCGAGGAGGCCTCGCTGAGCCAGATCGGTCAGGAGCCCCGCCACAGGACGATCGATCTGTTGGCAATTCTTGGTCATCAGGCTCGTCAGGAATCCGTGATGATCCCAGTCGGTATGGGTGATCTCGATGAACCGGACGCCGGCTTCCGCGAAACGCCGCGCGAGCAGGCATTGCCGGCCGAAAATCTCCGTAGGACCACCGTCCGCGCCGTAGAGTGCCAGGGTGGCACGCGTCTCCGCGTCCAGGTTCATCACGCGCGGCAATGCATCCTGCATGCGGTAACCCAACTCGTAAGACTCCATCAGCGACTCGACGCGAGCATCCGAGGCCTCTGCGGCGAAATCGCGATTCAGCGACTGGAGCAGATCCAGTTGCCGCCGCTGCTGGCTGCGGCCCAGTCGCGGATTGTCCAGGTAGCCGATCGTGGGGTTCTTGACGGGCCGGTTCGAATCTCCCAGCAATGTGGCCGAGTAGGCCGCCGGCAGAAAGGCGCTCGAATAGTAGCGCAGGCCGCCTAACGCGGTCAGGGGCGAAATCGAGATGAACCCCGGCAAGTTTCGGTTCTCGGTCCCCAGACCGTACAGCGTCCAGGACCCCAGCGAAGGACGCACGAACTGGAAGCTGCCGGTATGTAACTGCTCCAGCGCCTGGGGATGATTCTCGTTGTCGGTGTGCATGCCTCGCAACACGCACAACCGATCGGCATGGCGGCCCGTTTCCGGCAGCAGCTCGACGACCTCCAGACCGCTGGTTCCGCACCGTTGAAACTTCCAGCGCGATCCCAGCAGGCGCGCATTCTTGTTCCGCCCGGGCTGCCCGTGGTCGGCGGACAATTGCGGTTTGGGATCGAAGGTCTCCATGTGGGACGGTCCGCCGCGCATGCACAGAAAGATGACGCGGCGGGCGCGGGCCGGAAAATGGGGAGGCTGTGGCGCCAGTGGATCGCGGCCGGCCGCCGCGGCACTCTCCGTGGAGAGCCCCGCCCAAGCGAGGTAGCCGAATCCCAGCGAAACGCGCCGGAGCAGTTCGCGACGAGCCAACGGAACGGGTCGGGTATGTCGTCGTGGATCAGCGAACATAACGAAACTCCGCGGAGGAAATGACAGCCTGGCAGATGCTCGCCCAGGCAGACTCCCGATCTGGTCGCTCGACGCTGACCGACGCCTCCGCCAGGCGCGGTGCCTCGCTCAGACCGGAAGCCGCCACGAGGAAGGCGGCGATCCGCGCCCGTTCATCGGACGTAGGGAGCCGGGTAAAGGCGGCTGCGTAGAGCCGTTCCAGCCGGCGGTCGTCGCTATCCAGCGCCGGGTCGTGCAACAGCTGCCGCGCGGCCTCTCGGGCCTGGTCCATGACCCAGTCGCTGTTCATCAGGAACAGGGCCTGCGAGGGTACGATACTTTCACTCCGCTGGCTGATCGGGCGGTCAGGAGCGGCGAAGTCGAACAATTGAAACATCTCGGGGAGCACACCGCGCACGACGGGCAGATAGACGCTACGGTGCGGATGCTCCAGATCCGTGGGAGTGAACAGGGGTTTGAAGGCCCGAAACTCGTCCTCGCGATAGGGATTGTAGGCGTCCAGCAGACCGCGTCCGGGTGCCGGCGGCGATCGGTCGAGCGAACCAGACAGCGCCCGAATCGCATCGCGAAATATCTCCGCCTCCAGCCGCCGCGGCCGTGCGTGCCAGAGGTAGACGTTATCCGGATCGCGTTCCGTCTGAGCGGCGATCGGTGTCCCGGCGGACGTATCCGGCGAATCGACCCCGACGCTGCCGGCGAGACGATAAGTTCGGCTCAGTACGATCGAGCGGATCAGCTCCTTGACCGACCAGCCTTCATCGAGGAAGCGTGCCGCCAGGTGGTCGAGCAGCTCAGGATGGCTGGGCCTGGCTCCGTTGACACCAAAATCGTCCGGTGTGGCGACAAGCCCCTGTCCGAAGAGATGGAGCCACACGCGGTTCACGAGGACCCTTGCGGTGAGCGGATGCTCGGGATCCGTCAGCCATTCCGCCAACTCGCGGCGGCCACTGGAGTTCGGCGAGATGACCCGGTTCCCGGATAACGATACGACCTGCAGCATTCCCCGGGGCACCGCGTCGCCCAGGTTTGTCGTTTCGCCGCGGATATGAATGCGGCAGTCTTCCGGCTGCTCGCGGTCGCGAACCGCCAGTGTCCAGCCTGGTTGTGGCGGGGCGGCATCCATGGCTTGCTGCAGCGCCGCCTCGGCGGACTTGACCTTCACGTCCCATTCCTTGATCTCCGCCTCCATGGCGGCGATATCGCGTTCCAACTGCTCCGCGTTTGCCTCGGGCTGCGAACGCTTCAGTTTCGCGTCGGCCAGGCGGCGGACGACCCGGTATCGATCGGACCGAGCCGTGTTCTGGACGAGCGTCAGCTCCTGTAAGCGGGCCAGATACGCCAGCCCTCCCGGCCCCAGCCGGTGCGCTTCGGGACCAACAGGCTGAAGTTCCGTATGGGCATGTACATTGGACTTGATGCCCTTGGGACCATATCCGTACAACGGCTGGGTGCTCCGCAAGATGCCAGCCAGCGCGTAATAGTCCGTCGTGGGAATGGGATCGAATTTGTGGTCGTGGCAGCGGGCACAGCCGACGGACAGCCCCAGAACCGCTCGACCAATCAGCTCGATCTGCTCATCGATCACATCCATCCGGAAAATCTCAGGCTTCTGTTCCTCGAAGGCCTTCGCGCCCAGCGCGAGGAAGGCCGTCGCAATCCGCTGTTCGTCGCGCTCCGCCTCATCCCGGTAAGGAAGAAGGTCACCGGCGACCTGCTCCCGCAAAAAGGCATCCTGCGGCTTGTCGGCATTGAAGGATCCGATCACGTAGTTGCGGTAGCGCCAGGCGTGATAAAAGTAGACGTTGCGGTCGCGCCCGTTGCTGTCCGCATACCGTGCCACATCCAGCCAGTGGCGTCCCCATCGTTCGCCGAAATGAGGTGACGCCAACAAACGATCGACGAGCCGCACGTAAGCAGATGGCGGTGCGCCCTCGTGATGGGGCTGCGACTGCCAGTCGGCCAGACATGCGGTCCACTCGTCGGGCGAGGGTGGCAGGCCGATCAAGTCGAAGTAGACGCGCCGGATCAAGACATGGGGGGTGGCGTCGGGCAGGGGCCGGAGCCCCTGTTTTTCCTGTCTCGCCCGCACGAACGCGTCGAGCTCCGTGTGCGGCCAGTCCGCGTCTTGTACGACGGGCGCGCGGCTCGTCCGAGGACGCTGGAACGACCAGAAATCCCGGCCTTGCTCGACCGTCATGCCGGTCCGAATGACAGGGGCCGCTTCGTTGCGGGGGTCCGGTGTGCCGCGGCGAATCCAGTCAGCGAAATCGCCGATGATGGTCTCGGACAACTTGCCTTCCGGCGGCATTTCGAGACCTTCGTAACGCAGCGCCGCCAGCAACGAGCTCGACTCCGGATCGTCAAGCGCGATCACTGGTCCCGATTCCCCGCCGCGCTGGACGCCAGCTCGCGAGTCGAGCAGCAAACCACCCTTCAACTTGCCCTGTTTCTGCGCTTCGGCCGAGTGGCAGGAATAACAGTGCGTGACCAGCACCGGTCGAATGCGCTGTTCAAAGAAATCGATGTCGTTCGCCATGGCCACCGGCGCGTGCACGGCCGCCAACCACAGTAACCAGCAGAACCATCGACTTTGCGCGCTGGATAGAGGCATGGCAGTTCCTCGGCAACTCCGTAGGGCCTGGAGCGACGTTGTCCGGCATACGAGCCATCATAGGGACCCGGCCGCGATATTGATAACTGGAATTGTCGCCCAGCACAACTTTGCCGAGCACGGTCCGCCGAGAGTGTTCGCAGGGTCCCGGCGGCTTCTCTGCGCTCTCTCCCCGTGGAAGGCCATCCTGGGTTCCCCGCTCGGGCCGAACGGGCCTGCCACTCCCCACCAGGACGCTACCTTGACAGGTGTAATCGGTGCCTGGAGAATTTGCGTCGTTCGCTGACTCGGTCCCGCCGCCGGATCTCTCATGCGCGCCGCAACCCGCCTTTTTTTGCGATCGTCCTATTATCGCGGGCGGACGCTGCGCTTGGTCTGCCTGCTCTGGTTCGCGATTACCTCGCTGGATGCTTCGCTCTGTTTTTCGACGTCCGGCAGCTGCCGGGCGGCGGGTTCCGGACCATGTCGCTGCTCGCAGGTGAAGCGGCTATCGGGGACGTGCTGCTGTAGCGGGTCGGCGCCGCGGCAAGCGGCGGCCTCATCTTGTTGTCGGAAGAAGGCCGCGCCGGCGCCAAAGCCGCTGGCGAGCCGCTGCTGTTCGCGCGGCGCCCCTGCCACCGCACAGCCCCTGGCACCGAGTGGCGAGCCAAGCTGGTCGGAATGCCGGTGCGACGGGGGAAGCGGCTCGACTTTCCTCGCCGAGCACAAGCCCCAGCTGAACGATGCCGCCGTTTGCGTCGTTCGGACGCCGTGTGTCTCGACCGAGCTGCGAATCCAGGACCCTCTCTTCTTCAGTGCCCTGTCTGAGCCTCCCGAAC
>JBFWYF010000423.1:0-6490 GCA_050186685.1 Pirellulaceae bacterium | reverse complement strand
CAGGCCTTGACCTTCGGGTCCGTCTGCGACCGCGGCATGGCGGGCGGGCAGCAGGGGAAGGAATGGACGACGAGCCCCGGCAGTTCGGACAAGCGATCAGCGGCATTGCGACGAGGCGACTCCATCCCAAAGATAGGATCCTCCTGCGACGGCAACGGCGATTGCGTGAGGCACACCAAGCCCTGACCGTTGCGCTACGCAGGCGAACTTCGCCTCACGGCCCGCATTCAGGCGCGGCCTATTCTACCCGCCACCCGCGCCGCGTCCAACTTTCCGTGTGGCTGGGGTATAATTGGCATAGTCGCCCAGGCTGGAAGTCTCCCGGAGCATACCGCATGTCCGCGACAGCCGCATCGAACTCGCCCCCCGCCGCAGGTACGGTCCGCGCCGATCAGCTGATCGACAAACAGCTGAGTCGCGTGCGCCGTCACATACGGATCGCCGATCTCGCCGCGGGCGGCATGCTGCTGCTTGCCGGTTCCCTTGCGTATCTGCTGAGCATGGCCGTCATCGACCATTGGGTGTACGGGTTGGGCTACGGTGGTCGGCTGCTCGCCCTGCTGGGCTTGCTGGGTGGCACCGCCTGGTACGTGGGGACACGGCTCGTGCCCACAATCTGGCGGCCGATCAACCCAGCGTTTGCAGCCCAGACGGTCGAACGCAGCGAGCCGGCGCTGAAGAACAGTCTGCTGAACTATCTGCTGCTCCGGCGCGAGCGAGCGGCGCTGCACAAGGTCGTCCTGGAGGCGCTCCAGTACCGCGCCGCGGTGGATCTCGCCCAGGTGGAAGTCGATCAGACCGTCGATCGCACGGCGATGATCCGCGCCGGCTACGTGCTCGTCGGGGTTGTGATTGCAGCCGCCGCGTACAAGATCCTGTCGCCAAAGGACCCGGTCCAGACGGTCCAGCGGATTGTCACGCCCTTTGCCGACATCGCTCGCCCCGCACGGGTGTCCATCGAAGGGATCGAACCCGGTGACGCGGAATTCTATTTCGGCCAGACGGCTTCGGTCCGCGCGGTGGTACGTGGAGTTCGATCGGACGAGACGGTGCGGCTGGTCTACTCGACGCTCGACGGTCAGATGGTGGACCGTGTCGTGCCGATGCAATTGGATGCAAACGGATTACACCACGTCGCGGACCTGCCGCCCCAGGACGGGCTACGCCAGGACGTGCGCTATCGCCTGGAAGCAGGCGATGGCGTCAGCCGCGATTACCAGCTGCGCGTGATCGCCGCTCCGGTGATCGCGGTAGAAACGGTCGAGTACGACTATCCTGCCTATACGCGTCGACCTCGAGAAGTCGTCAAGGAACTGGGCGATATCAAGGCCGTGGAAGGGACGCGTGTCACGGTGCGTGCCCGGGCCAATCAGCCGATTCGTTCGGCCACGATCGAGTTTCAGGCGGACCGCGACCGGGCGGTGCCGGGCGGGCAGCCAACCCCCGCTTCGGAAAAGCTACTCATGGCGAGCGACGGCACGGCCGCCGAGCGGGCGTTTCCGCTCCGGCTGAGCGCGGATGGGCGGACGCCGCGTTACGAGCAATACAGCCTGACGTTTGTCAACACGGCGGGCGTGCCCAGTGTCGCCCCGGTCGTACACCGCATCGACGTCGTGCCCGATCTGGCGCCGGAAGTCGAGATCTTGAATCCCGAGCGCAGTCGCGTCGAAGTAGCCTGGCACGGCCTGCTGAAGATCGAAGTCCGCGCCATCGACCCGGATTACGGCCTGAATCAGGTCCTGGTACGCGCCGTGCAGGGGGGAACGCATGTGTTCGAACGTGCAGTGCTCGCAACCTCGGGCCAGACGGGCCAGGTAGTCGGCTCCATTGAACTGCGTCCCGCCGACCTGGGACTCGAGGTAGGGGACGAGGTGACGTTCTGGGCCGTGGCGGAAGACAACCGCATGTCGCCAGAAAAGCCTGCGGAACCGGCGCCGAACACAACTCGGACGGGAGACTTCACGTTTGTCGTCGTCGCCGATCCCGCTCGACGCCCGACGGGCTCACCGGGCGAAGGCGCTCCGAAGCGTGGGGACGGAGGTTCGAGCAAGCGGGCGGGGCGAGACGAGAAATCGCCTCCGGAGCGTCCGGACCCGTCGTCGCCAGCGAAGGAACAACCCTCCCCGGCCGGCCCGGATTCTGCTGCAAAAGATCCCGCTGCCGATGCGAAAGAGCCGGGGGCGAAGGATGCCCAGCCGGGCGCCAGGTCGCCAGAGGACGGTGGCGGTGGCGAGCCCGGGGCGGAAGGCGGAGCTCCGTCTCAGCCCGGACAGGAAGGTTCCGCCGATCAAGGTTCGCCCGGACAGGGGACGTCGAGCGGTACTCGGTCGGGCGACCCGACTGGAGCGCCGTCGATTGAAAAGGGCAACGGAGCACCAGAGTCGCCGGATGGCGGCTCGCCCCCCTCAGAACGCTCGGGTTCCGAGGGCAGCGACACGGCTCCGGGCGATCAACAGGCCCCGGCGGGTGGTGGTGCGGGGCAGGATCCGAGCGGGACCGGTTCAGGGGGTGGGGCGGGCGACGAGCAGCGAACGGGAGGTACGGCCGGCCGGCAGGACGGCGTGCCTTCGGACAGTGAGGGACAGGCCGGCGAGCGTTCCGAGCCGCTGCACGATGGCGAGGTTTTCGAGAAGGCGCTGGAGCACTTCCGCCGGAAACAGCAGGAGTCGGGCGGCGCTCAGCCGGGGCAGCCGTCCGGCGATTCGGCCGGATCGAGTCAGCCAGAACCCAGGGGAGGATCTGGCGCGGACTCGACTCCTCGGCCTGACGCCGGCGCCCGTCCTCAGAATGCCGGACCGCCCACGACTCCCAATCCTTCTCAACCGACATCGCCGCAGGCAGGCAGCGATGCCTCGACGCCGGCACCCGATGCCACCGGCAATGCGGATCCGCGTGGCAAACCGAAAATGACCCCCGGAAAGCGGCAACCCGATGGGAATCAGGGAGCCGGCGACCAGCGGAACGCCGAGACCGGCGAAGGTGGCAAGTCCGCTCGGGGAGGCCTGGAACGCCCGGAAGCGGACGACAAACAGCCGCTGCGCGACGCGAAGTCCGACCAAGGCCAGAAGCAGCCGGGCATTTCGGATAACGGCAGTTCGGGAGACGGTGAGGCCAGTCGGGACACGGAAGGGTCCGGCAGCGTCGAACGGTTCGGGCGCGACCCGATCCGTAACGTCGACACACCGAAGACGGGGCAGCCCGAGACCAACGCTCCGCAGGACTCCTCGGACCCCGCCACGACCGAAAGCCAGCGCCAGTCGGACTCGAAAGGCGGTCAGAGCGGCGACAAGAGTGGAGGTGGCAAGAAGGGGCCCGGGCAGGGCGCTAACCAGGCCGGGAATGACAGTGCCGGTCAGAATAGTTCGTCCGACGATGGAGCAGGTCAGTCAACCGACAGCGGACCGGGCGACACGGCATCGCGCCGCGGCCAGAAACAGCCGTCCGCTTCCCCCACCGGTAGCACGGGAGACCAAGCCGGACCCGGCAGCGGGAATCGCCCGGCATCGCCCGGACAGAACGCCAGCCAGCCCTCGGGTGGCAGCCCGCCTACGGGCCAACAACCGCCATCCGCCACGGATGGAAAGACCCAGCAGCCCGGCCAGGGCAGCGGAACGCCCACCGGAGGCGGCCTCCCCTCGAATCCCCCCCCCTCCGGAGCAACCGATACGTCCTCCGCAGCCGAAGCTCCGCCGGGCGACGCCGCGAACCTGGAGTTTTCGCGACGCGCCACGGACATGGTGCTCGAACAGCTGCGCGATCAGCAAGAACATCCGGATCGCGAACTGCTCGATAAACTCGGCTGGAGTCCTGAACAACTGCGGGCGTTTGTGGAACGCTGGCAGAAGCTGAAGCAACACGCCCAGGAAGATGCCGGTGGCCAGCGAGAGCTGGACGAGTCGCTGCGTGGTTTGGGACTGGCACCCTCCGTCGATACTCGCCGCCGGGGCGGGACGAGAACCGACGCCGTCCGTGGCCTGCAGGAATCGGGCAACCAGTCGGCGCCCCCGGCCTCCTACCGGGATCAATTCCGGGCGTTCAAGAAAGGTGCCGCCCGCGGCGACGCACCCTGACACCGTTTTAGGTGCCACTTCCCCTCGGCGTGGGCTCTTTCCGCGCGAACCTGTGGTCTCGGCGTTTCTTGTTGCCGATGGCCCTGTTTGTGTTACCTGGTATGCGCTTGTTTGCCCCAAAAAAATGCTTGACACGTGGGGCGACTACGCCCCAAAATCACCCCCACATGTTTTATTTCTGCTTCCTTCAAACTATTGGTTCGGAAGGGGTCGCGCGTATGGCTCGGCGTAAGTCAAAGGGGTTCACTTTGGTGGAACTGCTGGTGGTAATTGCCATCATCGGCATTCTCGTTTCGCTGTTGTTGCCGGCCGTCCAGGCGGCTCGCGAAGCAGCTCGCCGCATGCAGTGTTCCAACAACTTGAAGCAGTTCGGTTTGGCCATCCACAATTACCACGACGTCTACAAGAAGGTTCCCTACCTGCGTGGCGGTCCTAACAACCCGTCAAATCGCTGCGGCGACTATCACGGGATCGTCGCTATTCTGCCCCACTTCGAGCAGTCCGCTCGCTACGACCAGATGTTTGCTGGGGCGCCGCGCAATCCGTACGACAATGCATTCACCCCGCTGTTCGGCCAGATTCCCTCCATGATTTGTCCATCGACGAATGTGCCGGTCAACTGGCGCTATCCGAACCTGCCGCAGCGTTGCTATCACTTCTCAGTCGGCACGACGATCAACGCCAACTACACCGCTCAGAACAACGGTTTGTTCTGCTACCAGACGTTGCTTACGACGGGTGCTCCCACGTGCGTCGGTCCGAGCCAGCAGCGCGGATTCCATGACATCACGGACGGTTTGAGCAATACGATTGCCATCAGTGAAAAGGGCTTAGGTGGGGATCGCAATCCCGGCGGATCGATGACAATTCATGGTCAGAGCGTGTTCACGTACACGACTGCCAGTTTAACAGCTAATCCGGCCAGTTGCCTGGCTACGGCCGTCAACAAGAAGTACATCGTACCGAATGCCCAGGTATCGACGTTTACCACGGGCAACCTGTGGTCGTTCGGTCATCCCCATTGGGCGGCGTTCAATACCGTGCTGCCGCCCAACAGCCCGTCCTGCTATGAGGGAGCCGACAACCCCAGCAACCGCTCGGGAGTCTGGTCGGCGAGCAGCTACCATCCCGGCGGTGTCATGGCATGCCTGGCCGACGGCAGCGTACGTTTCATTAGCGAGACGATCAACGCGGGTAACTACGGAGCGGCGCCCAATCCGAATTTCGGTGTGTGGGGTGCTTTGGGGACCGTCGCCGGGGGCGAGTCGATCGGCGACTTCTAATGTGATCCTGCCATTTTACGAGGGCGGCGGCCCCGGGGATGGGCCGCCGCCGTTTCTTACTTTGTTCGCACTAGGTTTTCAGGAATGTCCATGCGTCACGTTCTGCAATTGCATCCATCGATCTGGTCGTTCGTCGGATTGACTTCGGCCTTGCTGCTGTCCGGCTGTGGAGGAGGAAGTTCGTCACTGGGCACGGTTCCTGTCACGGGGAAAGTGACCTACAAAGGACAGCCCGTCGCCGGCGCTACGGTAACATTTGTGGGAGAAGGGGATACGAGGAGCGCAACGGCTATCACGCAGGACGATGGGACGTACAGCCTCATGACGCTCGATTCCGAGGGCGCCGCGCCGGGCAAGTACATGGTACTGGTCGCGAAAACCGAGATTTCCCCCGACCTCAGCAAGGATGTCAGCATGGAAGAGGCTGCCGCGAATGCCGACAAGCCGGTGCCTCCCCCCAAGAAGCTGCTACCGGAGAAGTACGGCGACCCGACAAAGGGCGGCTATGGCCCGTTTGAGGTGAAGTCTGGCAGCAACACGTTGGACATCAACTTGGAGGGATAACCGTTCGCTGAACCCGTAGCCGCAGGGCCGCAGGCGAGGATGGAGTTGTCTCGAACCTCGCCTCCGGAACCGGCTGCATGGGAGGAACACCTCGTAGCGCCGACAGACGCGGAGTGGCGCCCTGGGACGCGGTCGCCGCAAGCAAACATAGCCCGGAAAGGGCCGCACAGGCGGGGCCTCGTCTCCGGCGAAGCTTGCAGAGTGAAATCCAGCTCGTTTACAATTCGAGCTGGCTACGATTCCTTCCCACCTAGGCCTTCCCCCCCCGCTTATGAACCTCGCACGATCACTTGGTGTTGCTCTGTTCGTGCTCTCCAGTGGATTCAGCCTCGCGGCTAAGGCTGAAGAGTCCGGGTCGTCTGCCATCAGCTTTGAGCTCGACGTGCAGCCGATTCTTACGGCGCGTGGCTGTAATTCGGGTCCTTGCCATGGCAAGGCGCGGGGCCAGAACGGATTTCAGCTCTCGCTGCTGGGCTTCGACTCGGCGTTCGATTTTGAGGCGATCACGAAGAATGCACGCGGACGGCGCGTGTCGGCCTCGTCGCCGGAGCACAGTTTGCTGTTGCGCAAGGC
>JBFWYF010000422.1:0-6490 GCA_050186685.1 Pirellulaceae bacterium | reverse complement strand
ACCTGTTCCACAGCCTGGGGAATTTTCAGGGATTCTCCACCCAGGTCGAACGGTATCTCGACGCCCTGCTCTGTGCCGATCACATCCGCTATCGACCGCGGAGCGAGATGGAAGAAGACCCGAGCTTCAAGCAGCTCATTCCCTACGTAATCTTTCGCCACCAAGCGGGCCCGACCGAGACCATCTTTCACTACAAGCGCGGCCGGGGACAGGGCGAGAAGCGCCTGCACGCCAAACGCAGTATCGGCGTCGGCGGCCATATCTCCTCCGACGATGAAACGCCCGGGCTCGGGCTGCACCCGTACGAGGAAGGCATGCGCCGGGAACTCGCCGAAGAGGTCCAGATCGGCTGCGCCTACGAGAGCCGGCTCGTCGGACTGATCAACGACGATCTGACGGAAGTCGGCAAGGTTCACCTCGGGCTGGTCCATGTCTTCGACGTGGCCTCTCCGGACGTCCAGCCGCGCGAGGCGGATATCCAGGACACCGGCTTCGCGCCGCCGCGCGACTTGCTGCGGCAGATCGATGAGTTCGAGAGCTGGTCTCAGATTTGCCTGCGAGCCTTGTTCTCCGGAGAATGAGGGCATGACGGGAACAAGCCGATGACGACCCCGGCCATCTACCTGGATAATCATGCGACGACGCGCGTAGACCCGCGCGTGGTCGAAGCCATGCTCCCCTGCTTCGACGTAACGTATGGTAACTCCGGCAGCACGAGCCACGTGTACGGCTGGGACGCGAAAGCAGTCGTCGACGAAGCCCGTGCGACCATCGCCTCGGCCATCCACGCCAGCCCGCGTGAGATCGTTTTCACCAGCGGGGCGACGGAGAGCAATAACCTCGCCCTGAAAGGTGCGGCCGAGCGCCATCGCCGGCGCGGGAACCACCTCGTCAGCCTCACCACCGAGCACAAGAGCGTGCTCGATCCGCTTGCGCGTCTCGAACGCCGCGGTTACCACGTCACGCTCGTCCCCGTCCGGCCGCGCGGGTCCGAGACGGCCGGCATCGTCGACGTCCAGCGGATGGTGGACGCGCTGCGCGAGGATACGATCCTGGTGTCGGTCATGCTGGCCAACAACGAAATCGGCGCGATCCAGCCGCTGGCCGACATCGGTGCGATCTGCCATGCCCGCGGCATCCTCCTCCACAGCGATGCCACCCAGGCCGTGGGCAAGCTGCCCGTCGAGGTCGAACAATTGCAGGTCGATTTGATGAGTTTCTCGGCCCATAAGATCTACGGCCCCAAAGGATGCGGTGCTCTCTACGTGCGACGCCGTAATCCCCAGGTCCGGCTGGAACCCTTGTTGGACGGGGGGGGTCAAGAAAACGGCCTGCGCAGCGGCACTCTGAACGTCCCCGGCATCGTGGGATTCGCCCGAGCCGTGGCCCTGTGCCACGACGAAATCCCCGCGGAAGCCGCTCGCCTTTCCCAGCTTCGCCACCAGCTCTGGCACGGACTGCAATCCCGCGTCCCCGACCTGGAACTGAATGGCCCGGCTTTCCACCCGCCCCACCTCCGTCTGCCAGGTAACCTGAATTGCAGTTTTGCCTACGTCGACGGCGAGGCGCTGATGATGAGCATGCGGGGCGTGGCCGTGTCGAGCGGCAGCGCCTGTACCTCGGCGAATCCCGAGCCCAGCCATGTTCTCCGCGCCCTGGGACTGAACGACGACTTGACCCGGGCCAGTCTGCGATTTGGCTTGGGCCGGTTCAACACACCGGTTGAGATCGATGCTGCCGTCGATGCGATTGCCGATACCGTTCGGCGGTTACGCGCGATGAGCAGCATGGCGTGAGGGATCGGACCTGCGCGGCACGAGTGGAGCGGTGGGAGGCCTGAGGCGATAAGCCACGGCCAGACAGGTGGGCAATTCCGGCAGTTTGGGCGCCCAGCGAGAACTGAAGGGTCTTCTCCACAACAGACCTTTTCCTCGCAACGGCGATTGTATATTTTAGACATGGACTGTTGTGAAAAATCTTTCAAGGGGAATCTGACATGCCCGTGACACTGACCGAAAAGGCGGCCAAGGAAGTATTGCGAGTAAAGGACGAGCAGAAGTTCGAGCCGGACATTTTTCTCCGCGTGGGTGCCGCGGCCGGTGGCTGCAAGGGGTACGAGTACCGATTGGAGTTTGACAAGGCATTTGACTCGGAGCGGGACGATCAGTTTGAATGCCACGGGGTGCGCGTCGTCGTGGATAAGCGCAGCGCTCTGTTGCTCGAGGGCACGACAATCGACTGGTATGAAGGTCTGGAAGCGCGCGGGTTCAAATTCGACAATCCGAACGTGACGAAGACCTGTGGTTGCGGCAGCTCGTTCCAGGTGTAATCCTTTACACGTTTCGCCCCATCGCACAGAATAACGAAACTTCACTTAGGATCGCCGAGGAAATGACTTCCTGTTGTCCCTCACGCCCTGGTGGGGTGGGATAGCGGTAGCTATTTCCTCGGCGATCCGAGACGACGAACGACCTCCAGCTCGGTGCCCTGGAGGTCGTGTTTTTTTACCTGGGGAGAATCGGGTCATGGACCGTATTCCAATGACGCAGGAAGGCTATGCCAAGATCAAGGCGGAGCTGGAGCGCATGGAAACCGTGGAAATGCCGAAGATTGCGGAGAAGATTGCCGAGGCCCGGGCTGAAGGCGATTTGAAGGAGAACGCGGAGTACCACGGCCAGCGCGAACGTCAGGGGATGCTGCAGGCGAAGATCAATCTATTGCGGGATAAATTGGCGCGAGCTCAGCTCGTGGACCCCTCGAAGCTGCCGAAGGACGAGGTGGCATTCGGATCGACGGTGCGCGTCAAGGATCTCGACATCGAAGACGAAGAACAGTTCACGCTGGTCGGGGCGGGCGAAGAGGATTACGACACCGGCAAGATTCTGATTACGAGTCCTATTGGCCAGGGGCTGTTGGGTAAGCGCGTCGGCGACAAGGTCGAAATCAAGGTCCCGAAGGGGATCATCAATTTTCAGATTCTTTCGATCCAATCGGATTTCTGATAGGGCAGCGGAAGTTTTCCCGCAGGGGGCGTTGACGGCGCTCGAGAATACGGGCGACGCTTTCCTCCGCGCTCTCTGCGGGCCACGGGGCCCCGCCAGTTTCTTTCCCTCGCGCATTGCCTTGGCTTTGCGGACGCTCTAGACTGTGGCTCGCGTGAAGGCGAGGTAGTCCTTTTTTTCCTGCGTTGGGCCGACCGATGTTCAGGAATCCGCGTGGCTTCAGCCTTGTCGAACTGCTGGTCGTTCTGGCCATTGTGGCGTTATTGCTGGCGCTGTTGTTTCCCGCTGTCCAGGCCGTGCGCGAGTCGGCTCGTCGCCTGCAGTGTCAGCATAATCTGCGGCAGCTGGGGCTGGCCTTGATACATTACCACGACTCCCAGCGGCGGTTTCCGCCGGGCGTGGTGGCGGAGCATCGGACGCTTTGGACGGCGTTACTTCTCCCTCAGATCGACCAACAGGCCTTCTATGGCCAATTGCAGTGGGGCGTGCCGTGGAATGAGGACGGTACTGCCAACGAATGGGCCTGTGCTCAATACCTGAGCATCTACCGCTGTCCCTCGGCCTTGGCGCCTTGGCATCTGACGGTCAATGGCATTCCGGATCGGGTCCCCTGCACATACCTGGCGTGCACAAGCGGGTTGGCGGCGCGGGAGTCAGGGCCGGGGCCGCTGGTCGGAACGCCCGAGGCGGACGGTCTCTTCACGGTCGACCACACGACGCGTCTCGCGGACATCCTGGATGGCACATCGAACACAGTGGCACTGGGCGAGACGATATTCGATTACATTCCGGCGGGCACGGACCACTACGGCCTGACTCAGTTCATCGATCATTGGCAGATCGGCACGACGGAAGGGCTCGACAACGAAATCTCGGAGTCGATGGGATCGACCGCTGTACCGCTGAACGCCTATCGACGGGACGGGCTGTTTGTGGAGGACATCGAACTCTCGTTCAGCAGCCGGCATGTGGGCGGAGCCGCACTGCTCTTCGCGGATGGCCATGTCCGGTTCGTAGGCGAGTCGATCCAGGCGAACATCTGGAGTGCCTTGGGCACTCGCGCTCAGTTCGACCCCCTGATCCAATAAGCTCTGTCCGCGAAGCGGTTCCCCGTCTCCTGGTACGTAACGCGAATTGATCGCGTGTCTGGGTGCGTAGCGATTCGAGCTTTGCCGAAAGTTCGTCACAGCGTTTGCGAGCTCGCGCCGGTCGAGGCTCGAATTCAGCGGAATTGCCCCCATGGCGACGAGGGGGAGGTTGAGGCCAGTAACCCCTGGCCTCCCACTTACCCGCTTTGATTGCTCGCGGCGCCGCCTACTCAGGGCGGCCCTCCGGCTGCCGCCGCTACGCGTGGTCCGTTCCACGCCTTCGGCCTGGCGTCTGCGATTGGTTCACGAAGCTCTTCATGACTTGCCGGGCTCGCCATGCGGAATCACCGCGCAGGCATGCTGGAAAACTCAGGGCGATTCCTGCCTTTCTGTGCGAAAGTCACGCTCCAGCGAAATTGCCGTGGCGTTTTGAATCCAAGGGCGGTCCTGAAGGGTACATTCCGTTACAATTACCTTCGTCCAGCGTGGGCTGCCAGCTCAGGGATCGCATAAGGAACGCACCATGTACATTTGCCACTTACTCATCGTCACATGAGCGCAACACATCACATGGGAGAGGGGACCGCGTGCTCTGGGTTTACCCGCCGCCGCTCGCCGCATTGGCTCTGCCGGGCCGTGGTGCTGGTTGCGTCCCTGGGGAGCGTGTCCGCCGACGAACGGCCGGGGAAACCGGCTTCCGCTGCCGAGGTACTGCCGGGCACCACGGCGGTTTACCTCGAGATGCGCGATCCACCGGCCTTCCTGCGGACGGTGCTGGAACATCCGCTCCGCTCGCGCATCGAGCAATTAGATGCGGTCCGCACGGCGCGCGAGCAGAAACCGTATCTCGATTTCAAGGCGGCGGTGGCCATTGTCGAATCGCAGCTCGGGCGTCCCTGGGACAAGCTGTTGATGCAACTGGCCGGCCGTGGGCTCGCCTACGGCGCGGATCCCGCCACGCGCGGACACGCCCTGGTCGTGCAGGCATCAGACGATAACCTCCCCTCGGAGTTCTTGTCGACGATCCTCAATCTGGCCAAGCTCGATGCGAACCAGAAGGGCCAGTCCAATCCAGTGCGAACCGCCGAGTATCGCGGCACAACGGCCCATGCGCTGGGAAGTGCCCGAGTGGCCGCGTCCGGTCGATGGCTGATCGTAGCCAGCAAGGATGATCTGCTGAAAGCGGTACTGGATCGCTGCCTGGACGGGCCCGCGGCGTCGTTGGCCGGCGTCGAGGCATTCGCAACCGTTCGGCAGGCCCGCGAGTTGGACACCGCCTGGGGCTACCTGGACCTGGCCGCGTTGCGCCGCGCCGGCGTGGCCAAGAATGTCTTTCGATCGCAAGCCGACAATGCCTTGGCGGAACTGCTGCTGGGCGGCATCCTGGCTGTCCTGCCTCAGGCTCCGCACGCCACCCTGTCGCTGCACTTCGACCAAGAATCGCTCCAGTTGGGCGCTTCCCTGCCGTTTGATCGTTCCTGGCCCGGCGAAACGCGCGAACATTTCTTCGGACCGCAGGCACAGGGGACCGCGCCCCCCTTGCTGGATTTGGATGCGACGTTGTTAAGCGTCAGCGCGTACCGCGACATTTCGGCGATGTGGCTGCGCGCCGGCGACTTGTTCGACGAAAAGACCAATGAAGGCCTGGCGAAAGCAGACAGCAACCTCGCGACCTTGTTCGGTGGTAAGGACTTCGGCGAGGACATTCTCGGCGCCATTCGTCCGGAGCTGCAGCTCGCCGTCACTCGGCAAACCTTCGCGGCCGGCCGTCCCGCACCCGCGATTCGCCTGCCCTCGTTCGGACTCGTGGCCCAACTGCGGGATCCGGCGACCATGCAACCCGAGCTGCGCCGCACGTTCCAGAGCCTGATCGGGTTTTTGAACATCGTGGGGGCCATGAACGGCCAACCGCAGCTGGACCAGGAGATGCAGACGACCGATGCCGGCCAGTTCCTGTTTGCCCGGTATCTGCCCGATGCGAAAGCGAAAGACCCGCTCGGGCTGCGGATCCACTTCAACTTCTCTCCTTCGGTCGCGTTCGTCGGTTCGAAGTTCATCGTTGCCAGCACGGAACAGCTGGCCCGCGATCTCGCGCAAGTTGGCGTTCCGCCAGCGGCAGGTGCCGAGCCGAAGTCGCCTCGCATCCCCAATACCGTGGCCCGCGCGGAGTTCGGCGCGGTGCGCGCCATGCTGGCGGACAACCGATCCCAGCTGGTCGCTCAAAACATGCTTAAAGAAGGACACACGAAAGAGGAAGCCGAGAAGTCCGTCGACCTGCTGCTCGAATTGATCGGCTGGTTGGACCACGCTGCCCTCCGGCTCGACAGCTCGGCGACAGACCTGCAACTGTCCCTGGAGGCGGCGACCAAGCCGACACAGGCCGGTCGCTAGGGTCTGTCC
>JBFWYF010000421.1:0-6490 GCA_050186685.1 Pirellulaceae bacterium | reverse complement strand
TCTTGCTGATCACCAGCCTGCCGGCGGCAGCGGCGTGCTATGCGATGGGGGGCATCGAACTCTGGCACGGACTGGGCGGCCTGTACGTCGTCCTGTTCGTGCTCGCCATCGAGTATGCGACACTCGGCCTGTTCATCAGCACCTGCGCTCAGAAAGTCGACGCCGCGGTACGGATGACCTATGCCGCCGTCTTTGCACTGTGCTTTCTGGTCCTGGGCCCTCAGTTCATCCTGCAAGGTCAGTTGGGAATGCTGTCGACGATCGCCGCGTGGCTGCGGTGCCTGTCGCCCATTCCCGCCGTAATGCAGCTGGCCGGGCATGCAGACGTGGGCTCGCAGGGCCTGATGTCCCAGTCCTCGGTGCTGGGACCGTTCTGCGGACTGGCTGGCCTGGCGTGCCTCGTGCTATCCGGTTTGACGTTGTCCCGGCTGAATTACCGCCTCTTCGACCAGTCGCGTGCTCCCGGAATCATCACCGAGAACCGTTCGACCATGGGGCAATTGTGGCGCCGGTTGGTCTTTCTGGTCGATCCTCAGCGTCGAGCTTCCGGAATCCCGTGGTTTCTGAATCCGATCATGGTCAAGGAATTTCGCACCCGCCGCTTCGGGCGCATTCATTGGCTGCTGCGATTGGTCGCCGTGTGCGCTGTAACTTCCATGTTGTTGACGTTCGTCGCGGCAACGTCGACCCAGACCTGGGGTGTGGAGTCGATCGGCGGCCTGATGGTGCTGCTCCAGGTCGTGCTGGTCACATTCATCACGCCGAGTCTTGCCGCGGGGCTGATCAGTACGGAACGCGAGTCGGGCGGGTGGGACGTGCTCCGCATGACGCCGATGTCCAGCTGGAAGATCTTGCGGGGAAAGCTGATGAGCGTGGTGTGGACGTTGATGCTCGTGCTGTTCGCCACGTTGCCTGGTTACCTGGTCATGATCTACATCAAGCCGGTGATGTGGCTGCAGGTGTATCTGGTCCTGGCCTGCCTGCTGCTGACTGCGTTGTTGACACTGCTGTTGAGTGCGGCGATTGGCAGCCTGTTCGCTCGGACGACCACCGCCACGGCGACGGCCTACGTGACCCTGATGGCGCTGTTCATGGGCCCGCTGCTGATCTGGCTGGGGCGTGAAGCGCCTTTCGGGCATAGTACGGTCCAGGCCAGCCTGCTGGTCACTCCCATGGGAGCCGCGTTAAGCGTGATGGAGACACCCGGCTTCGCGCACTACGAATTGCTCCCCGCTGCGTGGTGGATCAGCGGCGCGGTATCGCTGGCTTCTTTCGTCGTGTTGTTAATTCAGACCTGGCGTTTGACGCTGCCGCGTTGAGGCCTTCAGCCCGGACCGGCATTTTTCAGAACCTGCATCCAGTCCACAAGCGATGGCGATGATGGCGAAGCTGTATGGGACATTCCGGTATCCGCTGGCCCGCGCGCGGCGATTGCGGACTTGGGCGCTGGCAATCGCGGGATGGGTAGCAGCCGGGCTGGCCGGTGGGGAGATCCCCGTCATCGACCAACCCATGCTGACCGACCCTCCCTGCGAAAACATCGTTCCTCGGCCGGTCTTTCCGGCGGCGCTCCGGGATTTGTGGCGGGCGGCGCTGAATCGCACCGACACGGAACTGCGCCGGGCCGCGGCCGACACCGTGGCTGTAGCGCAGCAGCGGGGAATGGAGGGCTTGGCCGGTCTGCATTCCGAGCTTGTGCGGATTCTGCGGAGTTCGGAGCAAAACGCGGGCGTGCGACGGGCGGCCGCCCGGGCCCTGGTCGTCCTCGAGGCCCGCGATCAGGCATCCCTGCTGGCGCAAATCGCGAAAGCGGACGGCGTCGAGGTAGCACGGTTTGTCGAGCCGGCGCTGGCCCGGTGGGGCCACACCGAACTCGATGCCGAATGGCTTCAGCGTCTCGGCGAGCCGGAAACGCCCTTGCTGTATCGGCTGCTGGCCGCGGAGTGCATAGCCATCCGGCAGACTGGCGGCGCGGCGGGACCTCTGGTGGCGGTGGTCCATGACCGGCGGGCACCTCCCGCCCTTCGGCTCGCCGCATCGCAAGCCTTGCCTCGCCTCTCGGGAACCGACCTGCTGGGCGAGGCTCGCAAATTGGCGGCCGACACGAGCCCCACTGGGATGTGGGAACGCGTGTACGCGGTCTCGCTTGTCGCAGGGCAGCCCACGTCAGACGGAGTGGTAGAATTCCTGCGGGAACGGGCCCGGGACCCGCAGACCGTCGTGGCGGCTGCCGCCTACGAACAGTTGCTCGACCGCGACCCCGCCAAGACATTTGATCTGGCGGCCGAGGCCCTACCCCATCGGGACGTCAAGCTGCGGCGGTGCGCCGCCCGGTCGCTGGTCGCCCAGGCGGATGCCGACGCCGTGCAGCGGATCCGGCCCCTGCTCGCCGACGTCAACACGGAGTTACGACAATGGGTGGCTCAATCGCTGGTCGATCTGGCCGCTCGCGACGATTTGCGGCCGTCCGTGCTTGAGGCCGTCCGCCTGACCCTGGCGGAGGAATCCTGGCAAGGGCTGGAACAGGCAGCGCTGGTGGCCGTGGCGCTGGCTGACCATTCCGCGGCGCCGCGTCTGATTGAACTGATGGCTCACGGCCGTCCCGAAGTGGCTCTCACCGCCTGCTTTGGCCTGAGGAAATTCCGGCTCCCGGACACGTTTCCCGCCATGCTGGAACACGCCCAGAAGCAACACGAGCGACAGCAACAGCCGGATAACCCCGAGTATGTGCATGCGATGATCAACGAGCAGCACGCACAGCTATTTCAGTCTTTCGGGCTGGAACGTTTCGCGGCTGCGGAACCGCTGATGCGCCGTTACGTGGGCAAGAACATGGTGTTCCAGGCTCGCTCCCGCGCAGCAGCCTGCTGGGCGCTGGGGTTCCTGCACGAAGGAAAGCCCGATGTACAACTCGCCCAACAATTCGCAGCCAGGTTGTCCGACGTCAATTCGCAGATTCCCGAGGAGCCCGAAGTGAGGCGAATGTGCGCGGTCAGCTTGGGTCGCATGCGTGCGACGTCCACCGTGCCGACGCTGAAAACCTATGCCGAGTACGACTCGGTCTATTCCGATGTCGGGCAGGCCGCCTGGTGGGCCGTCGAAGAGATGACCGACGAAACGCGTCCCGCCGCTCCGCCACTCGAGAAATACATCCTGGGCTGGTTCCTGCAGCCTATCGAGAAGCCCTGACTGCCGCTAACGGGCGGCCAGCTGTTCCGCAATCCGCAACAGCTGATTGTACTTGGCAAGACGCTCGCTTCGGACGATCGAGCCGATCTTAATCTGGTCGGCGGCGACGCCCACGGCCAGGTCCGCCAACGTATCGTCCTCCGTCTCGCCGCTGCGGGCGGAGACCACCACGGAATAGCCGGCCGAGCGGGCGACGTGGATCGTATCCAGTGCTTCGGACAGCGTGCCGATCTGATTGACCTTGATCAAGACGCTGTTGGCCGCGCCCGATTCAATGCCCCGCTTTAGCCGGCCCGGGTTCGTGGTGAAGAAATCATCACCGACGAGTCGCAGCCGGCCTCCAAGCCGCGCGGTGAGACGCTGCCACCCCGTCCAGTCGTCTTCCGCCAGGCCGTCCTCGATGCTCGTCACGGGAAACTCGTCCACCCAACCGGCCAGCAGATCGATCATGCCGTCGGCGTTGAGGACCTTCCCCCCTTCGCTGACCAGGTGATACGCACCATCCCGGTAAAAGTGGGTGGCCGCCACGTCGATGGCCACCGTGACATCGCTACCTGGGCGGAGACCGGCTGCTTCCACAGCCTGGACGACAAACGAAACGGCCGCACGGTTCGTCTTAAGCCGCGGGCCGTAGCCACCTTCGTCTCCGACGAGCCAGCCTTCGTAACCGGCCGAACTTAGCAGGCCTCCCAAACGCCGGTAGACGCGGACAATCCACTCCAGTCCAGTGGGATAGTCGGGTGCGCCCACCGGAGTGATGAGTATGTCCTGGAAGTCGAGATTCCCGCCGGCATGTAAGCCCCCGGAGATCATATTGGTCATCGGCAACGGCATTCTGGGCGGGGGCACCCGGGCAGCCCCCCTGCCCCGCTCGGCTCCGCGAGCCAGAAGTTCGTGGAAATGCCGGTACAGCGGAATCTGGCGAGCGGCGGCGGCAGCGCGCGCCACGGCCAGCGACACACCCAACAAGGAATTCCCTCCGAGCCGGGTTTTCTGAGGCGTGGCATCGAGTTCCAGCAGGCGCTGGTCTACCGCGCGCTGGTCCGTCACATCCAACCCCACCACGGCGGGTCCCAGCACATGGCACACATTATCCACGGCTCGCCGTACACCCTGACCATCGTAGCGCGCCGGATCACCGTCCCGCAGTTCCAGGCACTCCGCCGCGCCCGTGCTGGCGCCCGATGGGACCATCGCCCGAGCCAGGCATCCGCCGTCGGTCGTGATTTCGACTTCGACGGTAGGCCGGCCTCGGCTGTCGAGCACTTCCCGCCCCCCTACCCTTCCAATCCGGCTCGTTCCCATACAACTCCTCATGCGATGCCTTCCGACTCCGTACCGACTCGCCTCACCGTGAGGGCTGCGGACCGACATGGTGGCCTATTGCGGTATCTGCCGCAAAGTGTAATGGGCTTCAGCGGGGAAGAAGCGCTGATCCGGCTGGGCCAGGTTCCTCACGTGCAGCTCGTAGACGAATCCAGCGCGGAGCTCTCGTAGCGTCAGGCTGGCCCGCCGCCCGTCGTCGGACACTGCGACGTGAGCGATGGATTCCGTCCGACGATTCAGGTCCGGTCCGCCGTACGCCGGCGTCGACTCGCGCGTGTAGGAAGCCAAGGAGAAATTCGCCACGTTTCCGGCCGCCTGACGATTTACCGGGGCGACAAAGTCGATCTCGAAGCCAGTCGCGGTCGCTCTCATTTCCGCGATACCATTGGGTAGATCCTGGGGTTGTAAGCGAAGTCTTACGACTTCCCCGATGTTGTTGGCCCCTCCCCAACCGCTATCGCGCAGCCCTCCCACATAAAGGTCGCCCGTCGGCGAGACGGCACACACCAGGGGTCCCAGCAGCGGGGGCCCCGTCAAGGGTTGATCGAAGCTGAACGGGTACGCCGCCCCCTGGTAGCTGTCGCCGACTGGCTGCAGGCTCATGCGGACGAGCCGGCGCGTGTCCATTTCGCAGCCGATCAAGTGCCCTTCCCACGGGCCAAAACTGGGGCGTCCCAACCGGTCCCGCACGTTCGCAGGCGTGTCGAGGAAACAAATACCGTTCACGCTGCGCGTCCACGGATGCGGAATATCGATGGCCGGCGCCGTGAGAGGCGGGCGCGGATCGTCCGATTTGTCGATGGCGTTGATGAATCCGAAATGAGCCCCCGGCCGAATATGGTTCAGTTCGTTAAAAGGGTTGTAATTGCCCTGATTGTCCGTGACGAACAGGTCTCCCTGTCGATTGCGTGCGATTCCCATGGGAAACCGGTGCCCGTGGGAGATCGGCTGGATCGCAAACTGGTGGGGATTGGCGGCGTTCGGAGTGCGCGGGACCAACTCCAGAAACGCCCCGCGGTAGGCCGCCGCCGCCGCCGACCGCTTGTCCTGCTGGCAGGGCAAAGCCATGTAGTACTGCCCCCGCTCGCCCTGGGGCAATCCCACGGCCCAATCGTGGTAGTCGGCCGTGTGCCCCCAACCCGAGGCCAGTGTCACCGTGCGATCGGCCCGGCCATCCGCGTCGTCGTCGAAGAGACGCAGCAGCGCGTACTTGTTAAGCACATCGATGTAGTCGCCCGACGCAAAGAGGCCATAGGGCGCCGCCAATTCGTCGCTGAACGGTGTCAACTCGTCGGCCAAATCATCGCCGTCCCGGTCGACCGCCAGGAATACCTGCCCTTTGAGCGAAGCGACAACCATGGTTCCGTCTGGCTTCCAGGCCAGCGCCGTGGGCATCACGCTGTCGGTGAGTGGCAGGCGAGTGGCCTCGAAGCCCGGGACGACCTGCAACGCAGCAGACTCGATCGATGCGACCGACGCCGGCACCGATGGAAAATGGTCCACGGGCAATTGCGTGCGGTACTCGAGTTCCCAGGAGACGGGCCGTCCTCCGACGGCTGTCGCCCGGAGCGAGCCGTCGGGCTGGAATTCGCTACGGGAGGCTCCAACGAGCCGGATCAAGGTATTGCCCTCCCCTGCTCGAACCACGAGTTCGGCCCCGCGGCTCAATGACGCACCGGGCATGCTCCGATCTCCGCCGGCATGCAGAAGCAGCGTCTGCCCATTCTGGAGCCCTGCTACTTCGATCGTTCGTCGAAAGCCACTGGACGGCTCGATGGCCGTCGCGGAGAGCGGTCGGAACTCCTGAGTTACCTGCAGCACCTGGCGTCCGCCCGTTTCCGCACCGAAGTGCAGCCGATGTCGAAAACGGAGGGCCGGTCCCACGTGTTCCAGCGAGTCGAACTCGGTCACAAACTGCCCTGCCTCGTGCGGTCCCTCCGCTCGACCGCGGCGAACCAGTTCCAGGTCGAGATCG
>JBFWYF010000420.1:0-6493 GCA_050186685.1 Pirellulaceae bacterium | reverse complement strand
CGCCGCGCAAGGGTGGGATGTCGACGGTGATCTTACGGACGTCCTGCGATGCCGGGGAACGCCGCCGATGGAGCTCGCCTGGCGGTACTTGCCGCAGCACACGGTACAATCGCCGCGCCAGTGCCAACCGCAGCCCACTCGGAGTGCCCGCCAGGCAAGACGTTTCAGGAAAAAACAGCCCTGTGCCGAGCACCAGATCCGCGTCGACCGTCTGAACGAGAATCGCGACCGGAAAGGAAATTTGCGGCATGCCACTCTCCCGATAAGGCCGGTCGGACGGGACCTCCCCTCGCGGTTAACGGAACTGCACCGTGGTGCTCACCACCGCCTTGCGGGCGTCGGTCAGCGTCAGAAACCAGGTATTGGCCTGCGGAGGAGGAAGGGGGGCCGAGACCTGGTTGCCGTCCAGTCGGGCGGCGACAGTCGTCCACTCCCTCTGCGAACGCAGACCGGTGTCGGTCGTGTAATGCAGCTCCGCCTTGATCAGCGGAACGGCGCTCTCGCACGAGACGATGATCTGGTCTCCCTCGATCACCGGGCCGCCAGCGACCGGTAACGGCGCGGTGCCGCGGCAATAGGAGTCGATAAACAGGCCGATTTCCTCCGGTGCCCATCCGGCAATATGGCTGTGCGGCATCTTCACAACGATCCTCAGGAACTTCGGGCCGGGCACGGCGGCAAAGCTCTTCATGTAGCTGTCCAGGGGATAATGCGGGTCGTTGGTGCCGTTGACGAACAAGATCGGCACGCGGCAACGCGGCAGTAAGCTGCCAGGATCGTACTGCTTTACCCATTCCGCCCGGCGTTCTGCGAGCCGGTCGATGGCCGGCTTCTGGATCGATTCGCCTTCATGCAGGAAACCACAGCCGTACACCGGGACAGCGGCACGAAATCGATCATCCAGCGACGCGACCAGACATGTGGTGTAACCACCCCAGCTGATGCCCGTGACAGCCGTCCGTTCGGCATCCACCTCAGGAAAGCTGCGCAGCAGCGAATGGGCGCGGAGGACGCTGGCGGCCGCGTGAAAAGGCCAGTCGTCGCTGGTGTCGCCGCCGATCGAGTCGAACTTTTCCGGATGGCCGTGAAACGGTCCTCCCTGTTCGAGACGCGTGCGGACTTTCGCGTCGCCTTGATGTCCGACGGGAGCATTCGTCCGCGAGTCCAGCACGGGATCGGGCGGGCGGGAACCGGCCAGATCCATCGCGATCGCCGCGTACCCCCGCTGCGCCCACAGGAAGACCCAGTCGGCGAACGCCGTACCGCCTCCGCCGTGAATCAACACGACCCCAGGAAACTTCGCGGTGGCCGGCGCGGTGCCGATCGTGTGCGGCGTGGCGTAGAACGCAAATACCTCCGTCGAGCGCCCCTCATAGGTTTCGCCAGCATACAGCAACGAACGCACCGGTTGATCCTGGCGCAGCCATCGCATGGCCGGTACGGTTTCCTTCAGAGCCTGCAGGTCCCACGGTCCGACGACGTCCGCCGCACCCGCCCTCTGGTTGAGGGCGAGGAACAAAAATACAGCGACAGCCGCGCTTCGGAACGCTGCCGTCTCTGAGCTGCCTGCTTTGCGACCTTTGAAAAAATGGACGTGTCCAAAGCGTCCTTTGTCCATAGTGGTGTCTCGCGGTGAGGTGCGATGTTCGATGCGGGCCTCATCGTAGCGTACAAGAAACCGAAATGCTGCCGCACGTACCGGGTACCTTTCGCGCCGGGTCGTTAAACCCTCGGCTGGCCCCCCCCAGGAGCTTGCCGCGCCGGGTGGTGGTGTACGAGCGTGATGACGTCGGCAAGGTCTTGTGAGGGAATTCTCCGGTGCGGGAGGATCTGAAGCGATCTCAAGCTCCCAGGCTGCTAGGATTTCAGATCGCCCGGGGCTACCGCGCAAGTAACCTGGGAACGTCCAGCAGCGCGAGCGCGCACTTTTTCGGGCAGCTTAACTTTTCCTTCTTGTTGTGTGTTAACTTGGAGGCGATCCGACAACGGCAATGCGACGGATTTCTAGTCACGCGAAGACAGGAACGGGTTCATGCGCAGCGTCAAGCCAGAGTTGCCTGGCAGCTCATGGGTTCAAGCAGCGAACGTACGATGGGGGATTTTGCTACGGGGCAGTTCGCGGTGCATCCCGGTCATGGCCGGGTTTGTGCTGTGCTGGCTGGCGGCCGGTGTGCTGCCGGCCGCCGACTGGCCAATGTGGCGGTACGATGCGGGGCGTACGGCCGCTTCGCCGGAGCAGTTGCCCGACCGGTTGCACCCGCTGTGGAGCTGGCAGTTCTCCCCGCGGAAACAGGCCTGGGACGATCCGCTGAACCAGGACTTGATGACGTTTGATCGCGTCTTCGAACCGATCGTCGTGGGGGACAAGCTGTTGGTCGGCTTCAACGACCGGGACCAGCTATTGGCTCTGGACGCAAAGACCGGCGAGCGGCGCTGGACGTTCTATACGGAGGGGCCTGTCCGATTGCCGCCAGCCGGCTGGCAGGATCTCGTGTACTTCGCGAGCGACGACGGCAAGCTGTACTGCGTCCGTGCTGCGGATGGAGAGCTGGTATGGGAATTTCGCGGTGGGCCGGCGGCTCGGCACGTCATTGGCAATAGCCGGTTGATTTCGGCCTGGCCCGTTCGCGGCGGTCCGGTCATTCGCGACAACAAGGTTTATTGTGCCGCCAGTATCTGGCCGTTCATGGGCGTGTTCATTTATGCGCTCGATGCGAGGACTGGGGACGTCGTCTGGGTGAACGACGAGACGAGCGCCCAATACATCAAGCAGCCCCACAGCGCCCCGGCCTTCGCCGGCGTGGCACCGCAGGGGGCGATGGTGGCCACGCGCGACATGCTCCTGGTTCCCGGGGGACGTTCCGTTCCGGCGGTCTTCAATCGGAATGACGGAAGTTTTCGGTACTTCGAATTGAACGCCGGCGGGAAGGGAACGGGCGGATCGCTGGTCATCGCGGACGACGAGTTTTACTACGTGCACACGCGGCAGAAAGGGACTCGGCAATTTGATCTGGCGACGGGCGTCAAGACCGAGTTCATGCCCAACGAGCCGGTGCTGTCGGAGCAACGGATCTACGCGGCCGAGAAAGAGGGTGAGCAGCCGGTCGTGCGCGCGTACGACCAACAGAAGCAGCGCCTGTGGCAGGTCGCGGCCGATGGCAGCGGCGACCTGATCCGGGCCGGTTCCCGCCTGTACGCCGCCGGGGGCGGCTCGATCGCTGCCGTCGAATTGCCGCAAGGTGATCAACCGGCTCGCGTAGCCTGGACGCTGCCGGTGGACGGATCCGTCGAGCGACTGCTGGCGGCCGGTGGCAGGCTGTTTGCCGTCACATTGGACGGGCGGATACTGGCCTTTGGCGGTGAGCCGAACGGTGCGCCCCGCGTGTGGCAGGAAACGCCCGAGCCACTCCAGGCCAGCGAGCGTAGACAACAGCTTGCCGGAGCCCTGTTGCGCACGGGTGACGCGCAAGGCTACGCGCTGCTGTATGGCGCTGCCGACGCCGAACTGGTAGTGGCGCTCGCACATGCGTCTACCTTCGTGCAACTGGCGGTGATCGACGACTCCCCGGCGCGCATCGAGACGTTACGGCGGCGCTGCGACGCGGCAGGCCGGTTAGGTCAGGTCTCGTTTCATCGCGGAACCCCCGGTGAATTCGCCGCGCCCCCCTACATCGCGCACCTCGTACTCGTGGGTGCGGAATGGTCCGATCGGCTGACACACGATCGCGCGGCGATGGCGCGGGTCTATGAATCCGTCCGGCCGTATGGCGGGACGCTCCAGATTCTGGGGCCCGCCGCCGACCTGGCGGAGTGGGCACAACGGGTGAAGGCCATGCAGCTGGAACAAGCCGAGGTCGTGACGACCGCCGATAGCGTCGTAGTGCGTCGAGTGGGTGCGTTGCCCGGCACGTCCGATTGGACGCACCAGTACGGCGACGTGGCCAATACTGTCAAGTCGAACGACAAGCGGGTCAAGCTGCCGCTTGGCGTCCTCTGGTTCGGAGGGAACAGTCACGTCGACATACTCCCACGCCACGGCCATGGTCCGCCGGAACAGGTGGTCGACGGGCGACTGTTCATCCAGGGAATCAACTCGCTCAGCGCACGCGACGTGTATACCGGCCGCGTACTATGGAGACGCGAGTTCCAGAACTTGGGGACGTTCGACATCTATTTCGACTCGACGTACCGCGACACGCCGCTGGACCCTGCCTACAACCAGGTGCACATTCCCGGAGCGAACGGTCGCGGCACGAACTACGTCGCGACAAAGGAGGCGGTGTACATCCTGGAAGGGCCCGTCTGCCACGTGCTCGATCCGGTGACGGGTGAGACGCGCACGGACATTACCTTGCCTGCCACCGACGGTCAGCGGCCGCCCGAATGGGGATACATCGGCGTCTACGGTGACGTGCTCATCGGCGGTATCGGGTTCGCGAACTACCAGCAACGGCTGGGGATCGCCTCCGCCGACTCGCTGCCTGGCGCGGCTCGCAAAGCGGCGTTTGGAGTGAAAGGTCTGGATCGGTCCGCCAGCAGCGGCTTGATTGGCTTTGATCGCCACACAGGGAAACAACTCTGGCGCGTCGACGCGGTCCACAGCTTCTGGCACAACGGTGTCGTCGCCGGCAAGGGCCGCATCTACTGTCTCGACAAGAACCCGCAGCCGATCGAGGACTACTTGAATCGCCGCGGGACGCCTCTGCCCACTTCCTATCGTATTGTGGCGCTGGACGCCCACTCGGGACAAAAACTGTGGGAGGTGAGCGACGGGATTTTCGGAACGTGGCTCGGCTATTCCGAGAAATTCGACTTGCTGCTGCAGGCCGGAGCCTCGGCCAGCGACCGTCTGGCGGCGGAAACCGGGCAAGGTATGGCGGTCTATCATGCCGACACGGGTGCCGTGCGATGGAAGAAGGAGGCCCTGCGATATTCGGGACCCTGTATCCTGCACAATGAAACCATCATTACGAATGCCAATTCGTATGCGGAGTCGGCGGGGGCGTTCAGCTTGCTGACGGGTGAGCCGCAAATGGTGGCCAACCCGATCACCGGGGCGCTGGAGCCCTGGAAGATCACCCGCTCTTACGGCTGCAACAGCATAATCGCGAGTGAGAACCTCCTGACATTCCGCTCGGGGGCCGCCGGGTTCTATGACCTGGAAACGCACAGCGGCACCGGAAATCTTGGAGGATTCCGATCGGGTTGCACGTCAAACCTGGTCGTGGCCAACGGGGTATTGAACGCACCGGATTATACGCGCACCTGCAGTTGTTCGTATCAGAACCAGACCTCGCTGGCGCTCGTGCATATGCCCGACATCGAAATCTGGTCCGTAAATATCGCCGCGAAGCAGACCGACGAGAACGATCGCGTGCGGTGCCTCGGGATTAACTTTGGAGCGCCTGGTGATCGGTACGACGCGCAGGGGCAGTTATGGATGGAGTATCCGGAGCGGGCGAGTGAGGCTGCGAAGATTAAAGTGGAGTTCGAGGGAGCACCGCAGTATTACCTGGATCACGCGTCGACAATGGCCGAGAGTGATCTGCCATGGGTCGTGGCCTCGGGAGTTCGCGGCGTACAAGGAGTGCGGATCCCGCTCGTCCCTCCAACAACGCCCGTGGATGGGAAGCCGACGGCGACAACCTCTGTCGAGGAGCGTGCTTTCCAGTTACGGCTGTTGTTCGGTGCGCCGCCGGGTTTGCCCGCTGAGCGGCGTGTGTTCGACGTGTGGGTCCAAGGTCGTCGTGTGCTCGAAAACGTATCGATCGACACCACCAGTGCCAACCGGGGCGCGAGCTCCGTGCACGTGATCGAAAACGTTCGGGTGGGAAGTCATCTCGAGTTGCGGTTCGAATCCCGGGAGGGCGATGTGCCGCTGGCCGGTCTTGAGCTGAAGGCGGTCGATTGAACCGTCCCGGCCCGTCGGGCTATGATCACGGCCGGTTTGTTTTTCCCGCGAAGCACCGGCCTACGAATCACTGGCCAATGCCATGAAGTTCCGCACACGCGCCATTCACGTGGGCAACACGCGCGACCCCGCGACCGGGGCCGTCGTTCCGCCCCTGCACCTCGCGACGACGTTTGTCCAGCATCATGCCGGCGAATGGCGCGAGTTCGACTATTCACGCAGCGGTAATCCGACGCGAAAGAACCTCGAGCAAACCCTGGCGTCGCTCGAGGGCGGGTTCGGCGCATTGGCGTTTGCCACCGGAATGGCCGCGACGCATTGCGTCACGATGCTGCTGCGTAGCGGCGACCATGTGGTCGCGGGCGCGGATATATACGGCGGCACGTACCGCCTGTTTCACAAGATCTGCAATCGGGCCGGCATCCGCGTAACGCTGGCCGACACGACGGACCTGGATGCGGTCCGCGCCGCCATGGAACCGGGCACTCGGCTCCTTGGCTCGAATCGCCCGGCAACCCCTTGCTGACGATTACCGATCTGGCAGCGTGTGTCGAGCTGGCGAAGCAGCACGGGCTGCTGGTC
>JBFWYF010000419.1:0-6495 GCA_050186685.1 Pirellulaceae bacterium | reverse complement strand
GCGATCGCACCGAACGGCGACTTCTGGGCCACGGTCCGTGCGGCCGAATTCGGCGCCGGCATCTACCGCTTGCAGGCGGATCAAGACGGGCAGCCACTGGGTCAAGCCCAACGGATCGAGCCGGATGCGACCGTGATGGGCAATCTCGCCTCCGGCGTCAGCGTGGACGCGGAAGGGCGGATCTGGGTATCGCTCTACGGTAATGAGACAAGTAGCGGCGGGCTGGCCGCGTTCGAAGTGGACGACGAATTGCGCGGCAACACGCCCGTCAACTGGCTGAACGGTCCGATCGGCGAAGCGCGTTCGGGAAGAACCACATTCGGCACAGCCCGCTTCTGGGCCAGCAACCTCCCGGACGTGGCAGGGGTGGACGAGCGAGTCTGGACCGGCCGAGGTGACGGGACACTGATCACCTACGCCCAGCGGTGGAGCCAGTTGGACCAGGGCAGCGGACTTGGCGACAAGGTCGTGCGCGAAGTATGGACGGCGCGCGGCCGACTGTTCGCGGCCACCGACACCGAGCTGTTGGTGTTGCAGCCAGATGGACACACCTGGGAGAGCCGTGCGGAGCGTGTCCAGGACGTGTTCGCCGATTCCCGCGGCAACATCTGGGTTGGCACGGAGGACGGACCGCTCTTATCACAGCTCAGCGGCTGGGACACCCTGACCAGTCGTATGGGACCTCGACCGAGCCATCGCGTATCGGACTTTGCCGAAGACCGGGACGGGCGCATTTGGCTGGGCGGCACCGACGGCTTGACCCTGTTTGATCGCGACCGGTTTGTCACCACGTTTACAGCCGTCAACTCGCCGCTGCCCGTTACACCTGTACGGGCACTAGCGGTCGATCGGGACAACCGCTTGTGGATCGGCACGAACCAGGGGCTGGCGGTATTTCAGAACGACGTCGAGTGGACCGTAATCACCCAAGCCGAAGGGCTGCCATCGAACGTCATCCGCGATCTGGTGCAGCTGGCCGACGGACGCATGGCCGTCAGCACAAACGGAGGGCTGGTATACCTGGGCGCCGACTTCTCAATGACCTTCGATACCTCGGTGCCACTTACCACGAATCTCTGGCGGCTGGCGGTGGACGAGTTTGGCCAGCTGTGGGTGGACAATGCCTTGCGAACAGCGGACGGCTGGCGGGTCTTCCACGATACGAATTCGGGTCTGCGGAGCACGGAAATCAGCGGTGTCGCCGCGGACCAAGCCGACCGGATCTGGTTCGGCCATGCGCCGGAGGCTGGACTCAGCGTCCGCGGCTCTTACCTTCCGCCGCTGGGGAATGTCTTTCCTCAGTTCGACGCGGTGAATGCGATTACTCCGACCGTCGGCAGCAACGGCACGATCGTCGAGATCCGCGGATCGGGATTTGGCGAAGACCCCGCGGAGCTGGCCGTAACCATCGGGGGGACCGATGTTGAAATCCTGACCGTCACCAATCAACGAATCCGAGTGCGCATCGGTCCCGACACGACCAGCGGCGACGTATCGGTGTCGCGGGCCGGCCGACGCGTCACGTCGGCGGATTCGTTTCGCGTCCGCCCGGTCGTTACCTCCTTCACTCCCACCGGCGGCAATGACGGCGTCCGGGTCACGATCACGGGCACGAATTTCGATCGCACAGCGCAGGTGCGCTTGGGTGACGGCACGTTCCGCCCGGCGTTTTGGATCAGTCCCACACAGCTGGAAACGACAATCCTGCCCACGGATAGCAGCGGCTCGGTCTCGGTGCGAAATTTTGCGCCTTGGAACGCGGTTCTGCCTCCGCTCAGCGCGGCAGGGGGGGGTGAGTTCCACCGGATCGAGTTGGAGTTGCAGGAAGTTACCTTCAACCAGGGAATCCTCTCGACCGGGTTGGTGGCGCACCGCGAGACGTTCGTACAGCACTTCCTGCGGCACTCCGTCGCCCCGCGGCCAGAAGACCGGCTGGAAATCGACAGCGCCGTGTTTCAGTTCCGCGGCAGCGACCCGATCGTGGTCAACGTCTGCCCGCCGAGCACCGTGGATTGCACGGTGCCTTTCGAAACACGGGGTGGCGACCTGACGAACGTCGACCGTGCCGACGTTCTTAACAGCTTCAACGTCACGATGGTCCCGCCGGGGGATGGTTCTTGGACCGGGGTGAGCGACTACACCGTACGCCTAATGCGTCGCGGGTTTGCCATCGACGAATGGTCGAGCAGCATCCACGTCCGCCCCAATATGCCGCTTCGTGTACTGCTCGTCCCCATTATGCGGAATGGTTCGACCAGCGAGGACATCGAGCGAGTTCGCCGCGAGACGGAACAGGGACTGGATGAACTGCGACGGCGGATCATGCCCACCGGCGACGTCGAGCTGTATTGGTCTCCATTGACCTTCGAGGTCAAGGACGTGCTCACACGGATCACCGGCGACGCCCGCTCGATCGACTTGGGGAATGTCCTTGAACTGTACGATGCCTCACACGAACTCGACGAGGCGCGTTCCTGGTGGAACGAACACCGGAATCCCGAGGTACTCGTGTCCTTCGGGGTCGTCGACTCTCGTGTCGTCGAGGCTGACTCGGCCAGCGGACAAGCCTTCTGGCCGGATGTCAGCGCGATGCTTAACAGCGCGGGCCTGGACGTCATCGACACGCTTTGCGACGCGGTAGACACCGTCGTGAACGTCCTCTCATTCGGACTGGCGGGAGGCGATGGCTGCGAGCTGGATATCCCGCTGTACGTCGGGTGGGCGCGCCACGACGGGAACATCGAAGTCCCAGGCCAGCAGAGCGATTTGTTCGGCCACGAGTTGGGGCACATCATGGGGCTGGTCAAGCCGTGGGCATACAACGGCACACACGCCTTTCCCATTCCCTTTGTGACGGACAATTTCTCACATTCCGTGACCGATGAACTGCTCGAAGGCTCTTGCGACGACGACGACGTCCGTTTCCGTCGGGATCGCACCCTGTACTACCAACCGGGGGTCGAGGAGCCCGTGGTGAACCCGCTGTCGAGCCGCCAGTTGTACCGCTTGTTGGGGACTGGGGAGAACGAGACGGAGCGGGGTAAGGCGATCATGTCCTATGCGTGCGGGGGGCGCAACTATAACGCCTTCTTCGAACCTGTGGACCTGATCGACATTTACACGAACTTCGCCGTCGCGTCCGCCGGTGGATTTGTCCACAACCTGATGTCCGGATTGCCACTGGCCAGTGCCGGGGAGGCCGAACCCGTGGCCTCGCTGTCCGCCGCGTTGGCCACCCCGGCTGCGGCGGCAGCCGCCTCGCCGGACGCCACCAGCACACGGCTTTACCTCTCGGGCGTCGTCAATCGGACAACTGGCACTGGACTCATCGAGCGAATGGCCCCGCGTGAAGATTCGTCACGCGTGAGCCTCAGCGTCGAATCGGGCTATTGGCTGGTCCAGTTGGACTCGAGCGGTAATGAACTGAATCGCTGGGGTGTATTCCCGCAGTTCAGTACCAGTGACGTGTACGATGGCGCCGAGGGATTCTTCGCCGCCACAATTCTCCGCCACCCGGACGTGGCGCGCATCGAGCTGCGGCGGGACGACACGACACTCGACGCGAGACAACCGGGAATGCAGCCACCCGCGTTGTCCCTGGATGCGTCTCCGTCAGGAATCGTCACCGGGCCCGGTGCAGTCGAGCTCGCATGGACGGCGAGCGACCCGGACAGCGACCCGCTTTCGATCGCAATACTTTTCTCGCCCGACGACGGCAACTCGTGGACGGTCGTTGCCCGGCCAGATCCCGCAGTGAACTCGTGGCGAATCCCGGTCGCGGCCCTGGCTAACAGCGGCGCCGATCAGGCCCGGTTGCAGGTTCAGGTCGACGACGGACTGCAACATGCGATCGCGATTTCAAGCCCCTTCACGGTCGTCGGACTTGGACCGTCACCTTGGATCGGCTCGCCCACAATGGATACCAGGGCCCTCGAAGGCCGTCCGGTCCGACTCGCTGGTGGAGCACTCGATCACTCAGGGCTCTATGTGAACGCCACGAATCTGCAATGGTCCAGCGATCGAGACGGCCACCTCGGCGCCGGCGCGGATCGGCAAGTCTTTCTCAGTCCTGGAACACACCAAATCACGCTCCGCGCGACCAATCCGGCAGGCATCGTGTCGAGCATTACGACGACGCTGGTGGTACATCCCGATTATGATCACGATGGACTGACCGACAGCGAGGAGATGGTCCGAGGCCTCAATCCACTGCATAGCTTCGAGCTGTTCACGGATGTGGACGGCGATGGTGTGAACTTGTATGTGGAGTTGCTTCGCGGGACAAACCCCGGAGAAGTGGATAGCGACAGCGATGGCCGCTGGGATGGTTTGGAAATCGGCGGTGGAACGGATCCCACGTTTGCCGACGAGCCTCTGCCGGCCGACCACTTGCAGGTGTTCCCGCAATCGATCGACCTTGCCGGCGATCTGGCGCGCAGCGTTCCGTTTCCTCAGCAGCAGCTCGCGCTGATCACAAATACGGTTACCGACTGGACCATGACGGCAGACGTCCCTTGGCTCGCCGCGAATCAGCAGCAAGGAGTTGCCCCAGGGGGCGTCACCGTGCTCGTGGACGCCCACCTGCTTGGCGATGGCGTGCATACCGGTCAACTTACATTCACCAGTGTGCAACTGGGAGAGATCGTCACTGTCCCAGTAACCGTTACGATTATCCATAGCGATGCACACTTCGACGTCAACGGCGACGGTTACCTGAACTCACTCGATTCGGATGAAGTGGCTGCCCGCGAAGGGCTAATGTCCGGAGAGCCCGCATTCCGTTACATCTATGACCTGGACCGAGACGGTGACATCGATCGGGACGATATATGGCTGGCGTACGAGCGAACGAACACAGCCCCCGAGGTCTTCGTCCACATCCCACAGATCGAAGTTGACGAAGGTAGCACGGCGTCCAATCAAGGGACCTTCCACGACATCGATCCGACGGATTCCATCTGGATCTCGTCGTCGATCGGCGCCGTGATTCAGACTCCCGGCAATTTCGGTAGCTGGACCTGGTCCTATTCCGCAACCGATGGGCCACTCCAGAGCCAAACGGTTGTGATCACCGCCGACGATCAGCGAGGTGGGCTCACTCAGGCAACGTTCGACTTGACTGTCCAAAATGTGGCCCCAACCGGCAACCTGTTGGCTCCCAGCGAAGTTGACGAAGGATCGCTGATCGTCGTCGAACTGGCTACCCCCTACGATCCCTCAGCCGAGGACACGGCAGCGACCTTCGCGTACGCCTTTGACACCGGCAGTGGATTCAGTGAGTTCGCCACGAATAGCCGCGTCGACTTGCTTCCCCTGGACAATAGCTCGGTGATCGTTCGTGGCCGAATCCGTGACAAGGACGGCGGTGTCAACGAATACGAGCGTGTGGTGATCGTCCGCAACGTCGCTCCGCGCATTGCCCTCAACGCTGTCGCCCCCGTGGATGAAAACGGCGTGACCACCCTCACCGGCTTGATTACCGATCCTGGCACACTCGACTACTTCACCTTGGAAGTCGACTGGGGCGATCCCGAATCACCCGCTATCGAGACGATTTACCTGCCGGCCAGCCCGACCGGCGAATCGGCGTTTACATTATACCACCAGTATCTGGATGACCATCCAACTTCCACCGCGACCGACTCCTATCTCGTCGGTGTCCGCGTCAGCGACGATGACCAAGGTGAAGGCCAAGCCACCTCGCAAGCTGTCATCCGCAACATCGCACCGCGGCTCGAGAGCGTCGCGCTGAGCAAATCGATCCTCCTAGAGGGTGAGGTGTTGACGGTCAGTGGGACCTTTTTCGACCCCGGTACACGCGACGGGCACGAAATTCGTATTGACTGGGGGGATGGCTCCGAGCCGACGATCTTGCCCGCCACGAGTGTCGATCATGCGTTTGCCGCGGAACACCGGTATTACGATGATGACCCCACTGGAACACCCGACGACAGCTACACCATCACGGTGTCGGTAACAGACGATGATACAGGTGTGGACGTGACGACAGCGAACGTGCAGGTGCTCAACGTCGCCCCAGTCATCGTCTCATTTGATTCAACGGGGTCACAAGTTGGCCATAAGTCGGTGGCAAACCCAGTCGATGCGCAGGCCACTTTTTCCGACGTCGGCCTTCGCGATAGCCATATCGCGACATTCGACTGGGGCGACGGCCAGACAACGGCTGGACTCGTCATCGACGCCAGCGGCCACGGATACGTTTCCGGAACGCATTCCTATGCTCATGGTGGTCGTTACCTCGTGACACTCGAGGTGACGGACGACGACCGAGGGGCCGCAATGGCGTCGGAAGTCGTATACGTCACGGGGACAGGCGTCCACAACGGCGTGTTGCACGTGGTAGGTACCACGCGCCAAGACAACGTCGAGATTATGGCGGTGCGCGATTCCATTCAGGTTGTCGCCTCGTTTCTGACAGGGCCTCACCGGTATCCCGCCTCGGACATCCGCCGCCTTGAGGTGTACGTCGGAGCT
>JBFWYF010000418.1:0-6523 GCA_050186685.1 Pirellulaceae bacterium | reverse complement strand
CAGCTGCAGGATCTCTTCCAGCCGCTTATCGAGCAGCGGCTCGTTGATCTTGTACCACGACAGACGGCCGCGATATTCGAGCCGCTGCAAGTTCGCCACGATGCGTTCGATGAGCGGCCAGGACATTCGCTGCACCGGCTCCGACTCGCGCGGCTGACCGAATTTGCAGAACCAGCACGTTCGGTTACAGGCACCCAGCGTTTCGATTTCGATCGCACGGAACAAAGGTATGTCGGCAGCCATCGGTCAGGCCCTGTCGGGAACCTCTCGAAGCTGGCTGGCAGCCCATGCATAGGCAGATGAAAAATGGTCGGCTTGCAGCAGGTTCTCGAGCGTCAGCTGCGTCAGCGCCAGCAAGAACTGTGTGCGTCGTGCAGGATCATAATGCCTGGCGGTGAGGTTTTCGAGCGCCTCGGCCGCCTGCACGGCCAGACCGCAGAGCAGCTCGAAGGCCCCGTCGCTCAGGTTACCGCGATACGTGTGTACGCGGCCTTTCGGGTTGACCCGGGGCCAGGCGCCGAGGCCCAGGAAGAGGGCCATGCAGCCGCCATCGAACCGGCCCAGCGTGGCGGTCATCCCGGCCCAATCGCAGATGAACTCGTCGAGCAGGTTCAGAGCCATGTATCCGTAGAGACGCTTGGTGGCGTAATGGCAGAATTCGTGTTCGAGCCGCAGGACCTCGGACCGATGCTGCCATTCCCCGGTGGTGGCGGCCAGCGTCCCGCCGGGCGACGCCACGTCGCTGTACGGCGCCTCGCAGACCAGGATCAGGCAATCGTGCAGCCGCCATTTATCCTCGCGCGCCACACGGGCCAACTCCTCCCGCCAGCCGGACGGATCATGCGTGGCGGACCAGTCGGCGGCATAGGCGTGAATCCGGTCCCAATTGATGATCCCGGCCACGAACTGGGCGTTGACGGACGGATTGATGGCCCGCGGCTCACTGCGGAAGGCGAGGGCCCGGGTGAGCGTTTCGAAGTCGGGGCGCCACGCCGTCCGCAGAACGGGCAACGCGCCGGCGGCATGGCCGTAAACCACCAGGCTCAACAGCCCCGGCCGCTCCAGGCTCAGCTCCCCGCCAAACGCCGCCGCGTCGAACGCCCCGCCGCGGCGGATGACGTCGCCGTAGGATTCCGTTGTGGAAACCCCCGCCCGCACCGGAATGCGTAGCTGGGGGAGTCGCGCGCGCAGGTAGTCCCACGCCGTCTCGCCAGCCTCCGCGGCATAGCGTCGCCATGTTGCTACGTGCGGTTCATCCGGCAACGGCAGGACGGGGGGCGGAGGCAGTCGGGCCACGTCGAACCGATTCTCATTATAGACGAGCAACTCGGCGATGTCTGCCTCGTTTCCTCCGAGCTTCCGGAGCACGGCACGGCGCCGGTCTGGATCATTCTTGCTGATCATGCTGTATCAGGCCGGCCGCCATGCGGCGAGCAAGCGGAGTGCGCTGCTCAGACCGACAGCCATCTCCGCGAGAGGAAATAAGCCGCCGAGAGCAGGATGACCGTCATCGCGCCGAGCACGGCGAGTTGGGGCGTAAGCGACAGGAGGGACGACGCGAGCGAGGCACGTGGATCGCCGTACCAGAATACCTTCAGGTAGCCATCCAGCGCCCAGCCGTTGAACGTCAGCCGCGACGTAACCTTCATGAAATCGGGCATCAGGAACCGCGGCACCATGCTGCCACCCAGGGCCGACATGATCAGAATCAGGATGGTCGAGATGGCGCCGAGTTGCGACCGAGTGCGGCACACGGTCGCCAGAAAAATCCCGAAGGCGGCCGCCGCTCCCGCGGTCACGCAGGTCATCACCAGGAACCCTGCCAGGCGCCGGGGACTCGCCAGGTCGACTCCAAAAAAAATCGCTCCCCACGCGAACATGACCGAAAGCTGCACGACCGCGAAGGCCGTGAAGAACAACCACTTGGCCAGCAGGATCTGGCCGAGTGATACCGCCGAGTTGAGCAGGCGCTCGAGCGTGCCTGTCTCGACTTCTTCGAGGATCGAGCCACCTGCGCCAGACATGGAGAACAGCAGGAACATCACGCCAATGCCAGCTGCCGAGTAGGATACGATGTCGCCTTCTTCGCCGCGTACGTCTTCGGTCGTAACGGGCACCACGTGCCGTGACAGCTCCGGCTCCACGGTGCCGCTGACCGCTTCCCGTTCCCGCCGCTCGGTGCGCAAACGTTCGAGCCACGAACGAGTCTGCAGCCGCTGAGCTTCGTCGCCTGAGCCGGCGTCGAGCTGCTGGTCGAGCCAGCGCAGGACGAGACGATCCCAGCCAGCCGAGAGCGCCGCACTCTGGATCAAGCCACTTGCCATTTCTTTGGCAATGGGATTCGATGCGTCATACAACACCTGGACAGGCGGCGGCTCGCCGCCGGCCAGGCCGAACGCCGCGCCAAATCCGGAGGGAATGATGAGCGCCGCCGGAAAGTCCCCATGCCGTATCCGCTGCCGCGCTTCATCGGGCGTGGGGGGCGAGCCGGATTGAGCTTCGTCGGCCGCTACCAGCTGCACCCCCTGTTCGCGGCGCAGCGCGACAACCAGCCCGCGACTGATGGGGGTGCGATCGAGATCGATTACCACGATCTGCAACTGAGGCCCGCCGTCTCCATCCCCGTCCATGCCACTGAAGACCAGGGCGGAAATTGTGAAGAACACGACGGGCAATACGAGCGACAACCCCAGCGCCACGTAGTCTCGTTTCAGGTTCAACCACTCGATGCGAAGGATGGTCGTCATTACTCGCGCATCTCGCTTCCGGTGAGTTGAATGAAGACCGACTGGAGCGAAGGCCGTTCGATCGACAAATCCAGGATCTGGCGTCCCGACGCCGCGATTTCCGCCAGCAGCGGGGTCAACTCTTCGGCCACGTTCCGCATCCGGCAGCGGATTGTGTGATGGTCAACCGGATCCGACGAACTAGCTCGCCATCGGTCCGGAACGTCGCCGTCCAATACGATGGTCACTTGCCGTTCTCGGCCAACGGACTGCGCGATGAGTTCGTCGAACGTACCCGCCGCGACCGTTGTGCCGTGATCCACGATCACGATGCGGTCGCACAGCTGTTCCGCTTCCTCGAGCTGGTGTGTCGTAAACAGCAGCGACGCGCCACGGTCGCGGAGTTCGCGCAGCATTTCCCAGATGCGCTGGCGGCTTTGGGGATCGACGCCCACCGTAGGTTCGTCCAGCAAGACGAGTTTCGGATCATGGAGGATGCCGCCCACGATGTTCAATCGGCGTTTCATCCCGCCGGAGAAGCTCTTGATCGGCTCGTCGGCCCGGTCGATGAGCCCGGTCCAATCCAGCCCCCACGCGACCTGCCTATCCCGCTGCGACCCGCGCAGGCCGGACAGTTCGGCGAACGCCCGCAAGTTTTCGCGGGCGGTTAGCAACGGGTAAAGCGCGATTTCCTGCGAAACGATCCCCATGCCGCGCCGAGCGGCCGTCCGCCGCTCGTCCGAATCGACCAGCTCGCCACCGATCCGAATCCGACCCTCGTCGAGCCGTACTCGACCCGTAATCGCGCGTACGAGCGTGGTCTTACCAGCACCGTTGGGACCCAGCAAACCGAGCCACTCTTGACGGTTGACCGTCAGGCTCGCGCCGCGCAGCGCTTGGGTTTCGCCGAATCGTTTGCAGGCTCCCTCGACCTCCAGAACGACGTGGTCCATGCGTACCTACTTCGTTGGCTCGAAGGCGAGAGCTACGGCGGAGCCAAGCGTCCACTCGAAACCTTTCCAGTGCTGCAGGATCGGAATCACAAAGCTGATGGGCGGGCGCTCCTCCAGATTGACCAGCGCCGAGGCAATCGTGCCGAATGTCATCTCGGCCTCGGGACCGTCGGAGATATCCCAGGCATAGCCTGTGCCGGATGGATCCGGAATCAAGCGGGCGAAGACCTCGATCTGGTGCCCGTCCTTCGTCAGCGCCGCAGCTACGCTCGCATTGCCCACGGTCTTCGCCGCACCTTCGGCACTGACCACGTGGCTCGACACCGAGATGACTTCCGCCATGACGCTGCCGAATCGATCGCGCTCGGCAATGGCCGGCGTCAAGCGCAGTTTCATTCCCGGCTGGATCCGCTTGCCATCCTTCAACTTGAAATAGGCGACGGCCTCCAGCGGGCTGCCGTCGTCGTGCGTATCGATCGAACCGAACCGCTGACCGCGCGTGACATACTCCCACTGACCTACGGTCAGTTCCAACACACGTCCCGCGAACTCCGACTTGATCTGGCGGTTTTCACCAAGTTCGCGTTCGAGCCGCTCGATGTTCCGCTGGGCCTCGCTCTCCTCGAGCTTGCGGGCGTAGCGCGCGTCCGCATCCAGCTGCTTGATCTGCGTAAGTTGGCTGTCGAGATCATGTAGTTGCTGACGCAAGTCGAGGATTTCGTTCTCCCGTTCCGTCACGCGATTGAGCGCCTGGAGGTAGGAATCGTCGGCCTGAAGCTTCTCGAGGTTGGTCTTGACGGTCTGGATCACCAGGTCGGCCACGCGGACCTGCTGGTCGTTCACGGACTGGCGGGCCTGCAGGATCTCGTCCGCCGTTTTCAACGATTGTTTGCCCAGCTCCTCGAGTCGAGCCAGTTTCTCCTGGAGATCGGCCAGCCGCAGGCTTTCCAACTCGCGCAACGATACCAGATTCTGTTCCTGTTTCTGCAGGACGGCCAGATTCTCCTGCCGGTTTTCCGACAGCAGCCGACGGCTTTCCGCAAGTTCGTTCTCCAGCACGTGCAGGCGATCGGTCAGCGTACCTCGTTTTCGCTCGATGGCTTCCATCTCCAGCTGTGTGTAGTTCTCCGACAGCCCTTCGACCACCCGGTTGCGTTCGTGGATATCCGCGAGTTGCTGCCGCGCCTGCTCGAGTTGCTTGGTGATGAGGGGCTGTTCCAGCTCGGCCAGCACCTGTCCTTCTTCGACGACTTCTCCGACGCGCACGCGCCATTGGCTGATCTGGCCAGTCGCCGCCGACTGGACGGACACCACGGTGCCGCGCGTCAGGATGACGGCATTACCGGCTCCGGTCATGGGAATTTTTCCCAACAGCAGAAAGCCCACGACCCACAACACGAACGCCGTCATGATCGCCGGACTGATCCAGTGCGACGGGTAGACGACGGGCAAGGCTCGGTGGATCTCTTCAGGCGAATGGATGTCGACGGCCTTCATCCGTGCCAGAGGAATGTGCGGCGAGCCGGTGGGCGTCACCACATCCAACACCGTCGCCGCGGGATCCTGCGCGGGGGTGGGAGGTGATTCGCTGGGAGATAGCGTGGACATGGTCAGTTCCTCGATTCAGCCACCTAGCCACCCGGCGTCGGCCGTTGTGGCGGGCCTGGGCCACGGGCGACGGGCGGGGTCATACCATCTGGCGGGACACGAGTTCCTTGAAGAGTCCTTCCTGTTGACGCAGTTCCTCGAACGAGCCCTGCTGGACGATGCGCCCTCGTTCCAGCACGTAGATGCGATCGGCGTTCTGGATGGTGCTGAGCCGGTGGGCGATCACCAGCCGGGTGACGCGACGGCGATCCAGCGCGGCGCTGACAACCGCCTGGGTCTTGTTGTCGAGTGCACTGGTGGCCTCATCAAAAAAAACGATCTTGGGATGGGTGGCCAGAGCCCGGGCGATCAGCAGGCGCTGGCGCTGGCCACCGGACAGATTGACGCCTCCTTCAGCCACCATCGTATGCAATCCCATCGGCATGCTCTTGATATCCTCCGACATCCCGGCGTCGGCAACGGCATCCCAGATCTCACCGTGCGTTAACCGCGAGTTGTTAGCCACATTGTCGACGATACTGCCGGCGTTCAGCCGCCCGTTCTGCAGCACGGAACCAATCTGGCGCCGAACGGCCAGGACATCGAGGCCCGCGAGATCCTGCCCATCATATAGCACACGACCATACTCCGGCACTTCGAATCCGAGCAGCAGGCGCAGCACGGTCGATTTGCCAGATCCCGATGGCCCCACGAAAGCGACGAACTCGCCCTGGTGGACGTCGAACGAGACGCTATCCAGAATCAGCGGCCCATCTTCGGCATAGCGGAACGAAACATTCTCGAAACGGACGTGCCCGCTGAGCCGCCCCGGGTCGCTGGCGTCGTCGGCCACCTCCGGCTTACCCATCAGCAAAGGTTTGATGCGGTGGCCCTTGACGATAGAATCGAGCACTCCGACCAGCGTATTGCTGACGTCGGACCAACCGGTCAGGTAAAGCGTGAAGGCGGTGTTGAACGCGATGAAGTCGCCGATCGAGATTCGATCGGGATTGGTGATCTCGAGACCGACCGTCAACTTCGTGGCCCGCCAGAACAGAAAGCCCAGGGCGATGGTAGGCAGCACGAGGTTGAAAATCTTGACAAGGTCCTGATACAGCTGGATCTTCCGGACAAGGTGCAGCTTTTCGGTGTACTTGGAAACCCAGTGATGAAACGCCCGATACTCGGCGCCGGCCGTTCGAATCTTGCTGACACCGCCGATCAGCTGCACCATCAAACCGTGAAAAGTACCTTCGA
>JBFWYF010000417.1:0-6531 GCA_050186685.1 Pirellulaceae bacterium | reverse complement strand
CCAGCTTCGCGCTGATGAAGACGAGCAGTCGCTCGGTATGGATCGAGAACAATTGGTCGAAGGCGGCCTCGTCACCCTCCTTGGCTCGCTTCCACAACTCGTGGGTGATCGATTCAGGGGGCATTATGGCAAGCCTCCCGGTCGAGCGTGGGCTTGTACCAATTCAGGGTCGCTGACGTTCCGATGCTGCCCAGAGGTCCCGTCTAAAATGCCGAGTTTAACCTCGTTGTAGAAATCAAGGGACCGCTGCAGATTCTCGACGGTCAGATGTGTTTCAAACAGACCGCTGGTCGGAATCATGTTGTTCTCCTCTTGCCGCTGACTGGACCTGAACCGAGACCGCGTGACAGCTGACCACGTATCCCAGGCCGCGTTTCGGGGTGGGAAATAGGCGGGCCGTGGCAATCGCCCATGAGATGTCGACCAGTGCCCGTTCTCCAACTGTTGTGTGGAGCTTGGTTCGCAGCCGCTCCTGTTCGGCCGTGTCGTCGAGTACGGCCCGCACAAACTCCGCCGCCAGTCGGGTTTCATTGTCGAGCGAATCGTCATCACCCGCGATCATCGCAGCCACGCTACATGCTTACTCTTCGATCCGATGTACCGTCTCCGGGGAGAACGCTGGAAGACAAACGGCAATGTACTCGGCCCCATCCTCTTCCGGCGTGCTGTAACGAACACGTTCGCCTGCCCGAGTCAGAATGGCTTGGCCGCCACGGACATCAAACACTTCACTCCCAGCTTCAACTCGCAGCATTCCCCGAAGCACGATGGAGATTTCTGCGAACTCCGGCTGCTGTGCCGGCTCTCTCCAGCCAGAGGGCGAAATCATTCGCGCGATGCTGATGTCCTCCTGACTGGTGTTCACCCGTCCGACGAATTCCTGAATTTGCTTCGGCTTATTACCTGCTGCCATCACAATCGCAGGGGCATTAATGAACGTTGGCATTAGTTTCCTTTCTGGGTATTTTTGCCGAGACGGTCACTGTTGGATGTGAACATGTCACCGGCAGTTCGTCCGCTGAGATCGAGCAACACGCAGGACTGAGACGTTTATGCAGAGAGAGATTATTGCCAAATTCCTCTATTGATTGCAGACATCGCTGGGTTCCGCCCAAATGTCGGATGGGGTGGATTCAAACACCGTTCCGTCGGCTGCCTGACGCTACAAGAGCGACCGGCTGGAAACATCGCGAACTGACCGATTCAGCGGAACTGGGTGTTGGCGGATAGCTCTGACATGACAGCGGAATTCGACGCCCGGCGTGTCACTGGAATTTCAGAAAATCCTTTTGATCGATGCGGCTTAGCCAGTTCGCAGGCAGCGACACGGTACAGACCCACAAGTGACCGACTGAGAGCAACGCTTAAAGCGTGTGGCATTACGCACATAACGCGACTGAGCCAGTCATGTCTGACGACCGCCCGAACTCGCCGTTGCTGAACGTGCTCGCCTATCCGTATAGAAACCCGGGTCGTCAACGAACCGACGATGCACAGACCAACAAAAAAAACGCGTGGCCGGGGCAGACGCTTCAAGCCAGGGTGCTCGTCCACGAAGTGTCTCGTGTCGGCCGATTTACGCCGATTCAATCGGCTTCTCGACGCAACGGGCTTATTTGGCGGCCTTCGTGCTGTCCGTCGTGACAACGTCGACGTTGACGGCAAGGTCCAGACGTAGGAACAGGCAGGTACCGCTCTCGTCTTCGCAGACGAAATACAAGGCATAGACCGGGAGTTTGACGGTGCCGGTCGCGTCGGCGGGCGATTGCACTTCGAAGTCGATGCGGCGGAGTTCGGTGCTAGTCTCCTGCTTGCCCGGTCCCGGGACCGAATGCGATTGCTGCGAAACCTTCCAGCCTTTCGGAACGTCCACCCAGACGCGCAGCGGATCGGCCTCGTTGTTCCAGTGTGCTTTCACCGCGGCATTGGGGGTCAGGGCGATGTGGACTCTCGCCGAGCCGCTGGGGCGCAGCCGCGACGGGACCAGCGTGACTTCGGATTGAACGAGCGGCGTGGTGTCACGCTGGACCTTGCCGTCGGGATCGGGCGGTTTCGTCGCGGCGGCTTCGGCGGCGAAGGCGCGGATAGGGTAAGCCAACTCCGCGCCGTACGGATCGACGGTCAGCGTGGTTGGCGTCGTACCGCGTGCGGCGATCTCGCGGCGTGCCTGTTCGACCCAGTCGTAGAACGAGTACGGCTTGTCGAGCCGCGGACCAAACTGCTGAATGCGCCGCCGCCAGATGTACTGATTCGGATTTCGCGCGAGCGCCTGTTCCCACTGTTCGACAGCCCTTTGAAAGTCCGCCGACTCGCGCCGCGCTGAATCGTGCCGCAAGCGAAACGCGACGCCGAGGCGGAATAATGCGTTCGCGTCGTCCGGTTCCAGGGCCAGTGACCGCGAATAGGCCATGATGGCCGTGTCGATTTCCGCTTCGCCGCCCCACAAGACGCTGGCGTCCGCCCAGTCACGAAAGGCTCGCCCGGTCTTCGTTTGATCCGCACGAGCCTTGAGCGCGGACACATCGGGTTTTATCGTCCGGCCGCTCGCCGCTCTTGCCGGTGTGCTCGCGGGTGACGCGTCGTCGCGGAACGACACATTGAGGAATTCCTGCTCGAAAGTCTCCGGTCGCGGACGAGTCGATCGCACGATGCCATGCTCGTCGATGGCAACGACAATTGGCACCGCCGTCGATTCCAGCGAGTTGATCGGGTCCCACACGATCGGCCAATCGAACTGTTGCCATTGCGCAAACAGCCGGCAGCGATCCGGATGCTGCTCCTGCGTGATGCCGAGCACGGCCAGTTTTCCGTCCGCGACCCATTGGCGAGTGGCTTTGTGCCAGACCGGCACATGCTGGCGGCAGCCCGCTCACCACGACGCGAATTGGACCAGCAACACCTTCTTGCCGCGCAGTTGCTCCAGCGAAATCGGCCGGCCGTCGTCAATCGCCGGTAGTGTGAAGTTGACGTGCCGCTCGCCGACGCGCGGGCTGTACGTGTCACCTGCAACCGGCCGCGCGAGCGCGATCAACGCGACGGCCACAAGCAACGATAGTTTCCAGCGTCGCATGCCTTGTCCTCCCTCCTGGGGATGCTGAGAATTCCGCAACATAGAGGCACAGTGAAGGTGACTAGCTCATTCCGCCGACTCGCGTCTTTCCGGATTACTCCTTAATGCCCACGCGGCCTTGATCAAGGCTTCCGCAGGCGATGGGGCATCGAGTCAAGCGTCGTTGCCATACCAAACGGGCGCACGCAGGCGGCCGTAATTTGCCTCCAATCGTACCGAAAACGAGGCCGGAAGCGAGGTCTTGAGCCGCAGGATTTGGCAGATTAACTCCTCCTGAAACATAGAGTTCGACGACGGCGGCCAGCGCAAGACATCCGGCGCGAGCGGTTGCAGGCACGAACGGTGGCATGAAGTCGACGATCAGCGCGTTCGCCCCGAATGTGTGACCATCTTGACGACGCAAATCGATCAGGTCAGCTCTTTTAATGATCCGGTGCTGTCGGCGAAGCGTTCCAGACTTATGCCAGCGGTCTCCGCGACTGTCAGCCACAGGTCGGCGAGCGGGCGGCGGCCGGCGTAGTGCAGGTGTCCGACCGGCCGAGTCAGTCCCCCGGCCAGCAGCACCTGCAGGTCGGCGTAGTTGTGCTTGTCGCCGTCACTGATGCCGCTTCCCATGGCGACACAGCACGAGTCGAGCAGCGTTCCCTCCCCTTCGGCGATGCTCTTCAGTTGCTCGATCACATAGGCATACAAAGCGACGTGGAAGCGGTCGATCTGCGTGATTTTGGCCTTCGCTTCTTCTCCTTTCGTGTGCGTCAGTACGTGGTGGTTCTGCGGCGAGTCGAACACGCCGTGGAACATTCGAGGACTGTCCCACCGCTCCGGATCAACGATCAGACTAGCGACGCGGGTCAAGTCGAGCCGGAACGCCTGAACAATCAGATCTCCCATTAGTCGCAGGTACTCGTCACGGCGTTCCGGGATGCCGCGCGGTTCACCGAACGGTGGTTCACCGATTCGCGCTACCGCCTGTTCCGCGAGTTGGATACGGCGCTCCGTCTGTCGAACGCTGTCGAGGTATTCATTCAGCTTTTGCCGGTCCCCCGCTGAAAGTTGCGTTGCCAGACGCCTGGCGTCGGCATGCACTTTGTCGAGCACACTGCGATTGAGCACGTCACGGTCAGGCTTTCCGTAGAGGCGCTGAAAAACGGCGCGTGGGTCTGTCTCCGTCTTGGCCGCGTGCCCCGGCCCGTACCAGGAGATGGATTCGAAATACTTCGTCTCCTTGCTATTCGTGAAGTCGTTACAGCTCAGTTCCAGCGACGGCAGCGGGCTATCCCGGCCGATCTGCCGGGCGATGAGCTGGTCGAGCGTGATATTTGTAGGAAAACCGCCGTCGAGAGTCTCCTGCGGCGCGGAACTTGTCATCCAGCAGGATCCGCATTGGGCATGCACACCCGTTCCGGGAACGAATTCACGGTCGAGTCCCGAAATCAGCGAGACCTGCTCACGCAAATCGGTGAGCGGCTCCAGCGCTGGCGGCAAGACCCAATCCCGACCGCTGGTAACCGGGAGAAACGTCGCCTGATTGTAACCATTGGGAGTGTAGATGAACGCGAATCGTCGGGGGGGAGGCCCGGCGTTTCCATCAGCGCGGCTCAACGAGTCGAGCCACGGCAATGCAAGCATCCCGGTGGCGCCCCGCAGGAACGTACGTCGATGCAATCTCACCGTGTTCATGGTTCTTTTCTCTGCACATTGCGAGTGTGCTGGAACGGATACGACAGCGCAATCCCCTCGACAATGCGGCTCAATCGGTAGCCATCGGCAGCCGCTTCGTCGACGATCTTTGTTATCGCAGGCAGATCAAAGTGTTCAATGGGGCGGCCCAATGCGTAGCTCATCAGGTGTTCGACAAACCCGCGGACGAACTCGTGTTCGCGTTTCCGCAGTGCCGCCTTGAACTCAGCTGGTCCATTGAATGCCGTTTCGTTCCACACGCCCGAGGCATCAACCCGCTGCGTGCCATCATGCGTGCGCAGCTTTCCGATCGCATCGAACGTTTCCAGCGAGAACCCCGCCGGATCGATCCGGCGATGACACGAATAGCAGTTGGGATCGCTTCGATGCTGTTCGAATCGCTGACGAACGGACCATTCTGCCAGGTCGTTACCACGGTCCGGTCGATTCTCGTCCAGTACGAATGCGACCTTCGGTTCAGCCGGTGGACGGTTGAAGATGGTCTCCAGGAGCCACGCCCCCCGTTTCACCGGGCTGGTGCGGAAGGGCAGCGAAGTGAGCATGAGCGGACCCGCCATCGTCATCACGCCGCCACGGCTGCGGTCTGGAAGCGAGACACGATACCAGTTCCTTTCGACGTTCTTTTCGTCCGGTGCTGTTGCCGGTTCACCGAGCGACCTTCGCGTCTCGTGAAATGATACCTGCAGTCCGTACAAGTCGGCCAACTGCTTATTAAGCCAGGTGAATCCCGGATCGCAGACATCGAGCACCGAGCGGTCTTCGACAAGCACCGTCTCGAACAGCAGGAGCGGCTCGGTCAGCATCGCTCCATGCAATGTCGACTTTCCTTGCGGACCAGAATAAAAGTCCTTGAACAGCCTGCGATCTGGCTTGGAAGAATAGAGCTGATCGAGCTTCAGCCACTGCACGGCGAACGATTCCGAAAGCTCTCGCGACTTGCGGCGATTCTGCAACATTCTGCGGATCTGTTTTCTCAGCGTGTCCGTCTGTGCAAGCTCACCCAGCGCAGCGAGTGAGAGCAATTCATCATCGGGCATCGATGACCACAGGAAGTAACTCAGGCGGCCGGCAAGTTCAAAGTCATTCAGCGGACGGACAGCGCCTGCCTTGGCATCGAACGGCTCGCTGAGAAACAAAAACGCAGGGGAAGCAAGCACGCTCTGCACGGCCAACCGGATCGCATCCGGTTCGGACACACCCGCGTCGACGGATTGTCGGACCAGGTTGAGGACCGCAGCCAATTCGGCCTCAGAAACTTCTCGTCGATACGAGAGCCTGAGAAACTGTGCGAGCCGTGCGGAAAGAGGAAGCGATGGATCGATACGGATGGCCATCCATGCTTCATTCCCGTTCGCCTGACCGGCGATACTGTCATTCGCAGTGAACTTCCGAGCGACGGGAGCCGATACAATCCCGTCGTCTGTGCTTCGCGTTGCCGGACTGGCCGGAGGTGCCCATGTCCGCCCCAGCAGCCCGGCCATCACGGGGCTCTCGCGTTCGAGACGCTCGCTGCAGGCAATCGCATGCGCCAGCTCCAGATACTTCTCGAGAAGCAGCGGCGAGAAGTTCAGCGAATCGCCTCGATTGGCGAAGCCATACTCCGCCCGATTGTCGCCCGGCAGGCCCTGCAGCGGCAGCAGGACATCGTACTTCTGACCATATTCCCGCATCGACGTTTGAAGTCGGTTTCCCAGACTCGCCTCCTTCGATTGAAGCAAGTATCGCTTATCGGCAACAGGTAACCGTTCGGGGAACATGAA
>JBFWYF010000416.1:0-6580 GCA_050186685.1 Pirellulaceae bacterium | reverse complement strand
TGAACGAGGAGTATGGAATCGAGATTCTCAAAGTTCAGGAGATTAAAGGTTTCTCAAAGATTACTCCGATCCCCAATGCGCCGCCCTATGTCAAAGGCGTCATGAATCTCCGCGGTACGGTCGTGCCCGTCGTCGATCTGCGCAGCCGCTTTGCCCTGGAGGAGAAAGACTACGACCGTTTCACGGTCATCATTGTCGTGAACGTTGGTACGCGCGTCGTCGGTCTCGTGGTGGATACCGTTTCCGACGTTCTCGATATCCCCGCCGGTTCCATCGCCGAGCCACCCGAGCTGGCAGGCTCGGTCGACTCGTCCTGCATTACCGGCATGGGCAAACTCGACGAGCGCATGGTCATGCTGCTCGACGTGAGCCGCCTCGTGGGCCTCGATCTACCGCATGCCGAAGGACTCGCATCCTGACAGCGGTGCTCAAACCTTTTCACGTCACATCTTGCCATTAAGAGGATCCTGAGAGATGTCTATGTTCAGTCGATTGAGTGTGGGAAGCAAACTGTTTGCTTCGTTTACGGCCATTCTGGCGCTGATGGTGATTATGGGCGGTGTCGCCGTATGGAAAATGGGAGCACTGAATGCAAGCTGCGTTCAGCTCGCGGAAAACTGGATGCCGGCGATCAACGCCGCGAACCGGATGAGCACATGCATCTCCACCTATCGCGTCAAGGAGTATCGGCACGTGTTGGTCGACACGCCGGAAGAAAAGACGAAGCTCGAAGGCCAGATGTCCGACATCGTCAAGGAGCTGGAACAGAACCGCGATACCGTCGTCCGACTCACATCTTCGGACGAAGAAAAGCAGTTGCTCAACGAAATTGAAACGGCGTGGGACGGTTATGTGGCGGAAAGCCAACGCATCCAAGCATTGTCTCGCGAGAACAAGCGCGACGAAGCCATGGCACTGATTACCGGCCGTTCCGTGGAACTGTTCGAGGCGTTAGACCAGATGCTTAGCAAGGACGTGGAGATGAACGCCACGGGAGGAAACGGGGAAGTGGCGAAGGCGTTGACCGCCTACTCGATGGGGCGCAATGTGACGCTGGCGATCCTCGGAGCGAGCATCCTTGTGGGACTGGTGCTGGCGGCGTGGATTTCGCGCTGGTTCACGCGTGCCGTTGTGGAAGTCGACGATATCTCGGCGAGCGTCGCCGCGGCGGCCCAGCAACTGGCGGAAGCCAGCGAGCTGCTTTCATCCGGGGCACAACAGTCGGCGGCCAGCCTCGAGGAAACGGCGTCGAGTCTCGAAGAGATCACCGTCACCGTCCGGCAAAGTGCGGACAACGCTGACCAGGCAAAACAGTTGGCCGAATCGTCGCGGGAAACGGCCGAGCGTGGCGGCGCCGTGGTGGCGCAGGCTGTCGATGCGATGGGCGAAATCAATCAGGCGTCCCGCAAGATCGCGGACATCATCGCGACCATCGATGAAATTGCCTTCCAAACGAATCTGCTGGCATTGAATGCGGCTGTCGAAGCCGCTCGCGCCGGAGAGCAGGGTCGCGGCTTTGCGGTGGTCGCCGGCGAAGTGCGAAACCTGGCCCAGCGAAGTGCCACCGCCGCTCGCGAGATCAAGACCTTGATCGCCGACTCGGTACAGAAGGTGGAAACAGGCTGCGAGTTGGTCAACAAGTCCGGAGAGACGCTGACGGGCATCGTCACATCCGTGAAACGCGTCACGGACATCGTCGCCGAAATCGCCGCGGCGTCCCGCGAGCAATCGACCGGTATTGAGCAGATCAATACGGCGGTGACACAGATGGATCAGGTGACACAGTCCAATGCGGCGCAGACGGAGGAAATGTCAGGAACGGCCACTTCGCTGTCCGGGCAGGCGGACTCGCTGCAAACAGTAGTCGCTCAGTTCAACGTGCGCCGCGAGAATCGTCTGACACCGCGTCACTTCGCTTCCCATGCTCCCGCGCACGAGCCGGCGCATGTCCCGACCCGTTCGGCCAAGCGTGCGAAGCAGTCGAACCAGGCCTCGGCCACCAAGGAACGGTCGGCACGCAACGGTAAGGCGACCCGAGCCAGCAAGCCCGTTCACGAATTGGAACTGGTTGGCGCCGGAGTCGGTGAATCGCACGACGGCCACGAAGAGTTCTAGAAACACCGCGAATCTTCTCAGGATGGCGCGGGCCCTCGGACGTCATGGAGTGACATCCGGGGGCCTTTGTGTTCCGTATTTCCCTCGTCCAACTCGTACTCAACGCAGCGGGACTCGTACCGGAAACAGGCGCGAACCACCCAGGCTCTCCTGAGAGAACTGGCAAGACCAGCCGGAGTGGGGCAGCCGACGCGTTCCGGCTCGACCAACTCCAGATTCCTGAGTCGGCTGGGCTATCCGTTTGTGCGACGATGTCAGCAGCGATTCGCTCGCGATTCCGCCGCTTCGATGTTCAAGGCAATCCACGCCACGTCACGGCTGCCCCAAGTGATCCAAATTACGGGACTGGGGGTAGGACGCCGGAAGTCTTTCGACGCCGCTTGAAGCGGCGTCTGGCGACTTCGGCTCCACTCACTTCGCCGGCGATTTTGTGGGTTCCTTCTACCTGTTCGAGGGGGACACCGTCGAGCGGGCTTCTTACCGTGTCGCACTTTCGGTTCTTGACCTGCGACAACTCATCCGGGGGTAAGCGGTCGGAGACGGGCAATTCGTAACTTATAGGTAGAGTGGTTCGCTCGCGTGAAACTTTCTGGCAGTTCCCGCTGCACGGGGGACGAACTGCCTTCTCGGCGGAGCGGCCGTTTATTTGTATTCGGTTTGTGCCGAGGTCGCCGATCTTCCACGCTGTGCGGATACGGCGACTGCTGCCGGATCTTCGTTTTCACTGCCTAGTCCTACTGCCCTGTGCGGAGTTGCCACTATGTTCGGCCGAATTGGCGTATTGCTGGCGCTGGTGGTGCTGTTAACCTGCACCGCCGAGCATGTATGTGCTCAGTCGTTTGGTGTCGAGGTGTTCAACAACTTGATGCCGGCGTCCGGAGGCATGGCGGGTGCCAGTACGGCCATGCCACAGGATCTGCAATCGGCGATCAATGGGAATCCAGCTACCCTGACGCAGTACCGCGGCACTCAGTTCAGTCTGAGCGGAACGTGGATCGAACCGACCTACAATCTGTCCGTCGCACCACCCGGCTTGCCGTTCGTGGGGGCCTTTGATGCGAAATCCGACGCACAAGGCATCGCGGCGCCCAACATCGGCGTCACGCAGGACTTCAATGCCTGGGACCTGCCGTTCACCCTGGGGCTGGGGCTGGTCGCCGGGTCCGGGGCGGGTGTCGATTTCCGTGGAGTCCCGGCGTCGAACGGAACCTATGCCAGCCTCGTCGCCTTGGACATTGTCACCAGTGTCGGCGTCTCTCTGACCGATCGCCTGTCGCTGGGAACTTCGGTCATCCTCTCCAATGCCACTCTGGGTGGACCGTTCGTGGGAAATACGGGATCCTCCGTCGACTACGCCCTCCGCGGAAGCGTCGGTATCGACTATCTGTGGACGCCCGACACCCATGTGGGAGTGTACTGGAAATCGAAGGCAGGTTACTCATTCGATAACCAGGTGACGTTCCCTGCCCTGGCACCGGGAGTGTACTTCGACGTCGAAGCCGAACGGCCGGAGTGCATCGGCTTGGGCGTAGCAAACACGTCCCTTCTTGACGGGCGTCTGCTATTGGCCATGGACGCCGTGTTTCAGCAGTACACGGACACGGCGATGTTTGGTGAACTCTTCAACGATCAGTGGGCTTTGCAATGGGGTGCCCAGTACACCGTCAACGACCGGGTACGACTCCGGTTCGGCTACGCCTGGAACGAGAATCCGATGCGTAATTCCGTAGGTGATCGCCTCGGCGGCGTGGTCCCGCCTGCCGGGGTGGCACAGGTCCAGTACGTCGAGGCACTGTTTGCCGCCATCCCTCAAGATCGCGTCACGGGAGGCATCAGCGTGCGGGATGTTTTGCCGGGGGTCGATATGGATCTCTTCGCCGGCGGCATGTTTGAAGAATCCCAGACGTTCGGCATCACCACGGCCACCGTCGAGTCCTACTGGATTGGCACCGGACTCACCTGGCATTTTGGCCGCGGGAGCTCGGACGACTATGCGTTTGAGTAGGCGACCCCACGACCATGTCGGGGGCGAGAGTCGAAGGACAGCCAAGATGTCGATGAACGCCACGGACGCATGTGACGACCATGCCAGAATCTGGCCGCCCACTTAACGAGATTCTCGGCTGCCGACGGGCAATCTTGTTGAGCATAGCTCTGATGTGTTGGACCACCCAGGAGCGTCCAGGCAACGCCGCGGATGACGGGTTCCCTTCCGCGGCGACGCCTGCGACCTGGGATCCGCCATGGGAAGCTGGTACAACGCGACGCCTTCCGGCCGTCGGGGGAGTTTTCCGGAATTCGCAGGCCAGCTACGACGTTCCCGATATCTCACAGCAGGACGAAACGCTCGGAGCATCGTCGGCCGACGTTTGGACGGATGGGGACAACGATTCCCCAGGACCGAGCGAACTCGTTCCCTTGCCGTCGTGGTTCGAGGCGACCCGGGTCGGCTATGACGGGGGCTTCGTCATAGCGAGCGAACGGTCCCTGGACTTGGAGACAGCCGAACAGCCATTCTGGCTGCGGATCAACGGGCTGCTGCAACTGCGGCAGACGCATTTCGAGTCGACGGGACCGAACCCGGACCTCAACCAGTTCCAACTTATCCGGGGCCGCCTGGCCTTTTCTGGCCACGCGTTCACTCCAGATTTGGGTTACTTCGCACAGCTCGACGGCCGCAGCAGCGCGGGGGATGAGTTCCGGCTGTTAGACTACTTCATGGACTTCGACTTCGGCCACCACCTGTGGGGGCTGGATCGCGGCCAGTTTGTATTCAAGGCGGGCAAGTACAAAGTCCCTTTCTCCTTGTCGCGGTATTTGTCTGCGCGGGAGTTCGAGTTTTCCGACCGCTCAGTCGCCAGCATGTACTTCGATCTGAACCGCAGCCTGGCCTGGGGGCTGTACGGGCAGGTTGCCCCCGGAGCTGTTCCGATCGAGTGGGAAATGGCCTTGTTCAACGGTTTAGTGACCGGGGGAGCGGAGACAGGCAGTAGCGGAGATTTGGACAACAACTTCGCTTATTCGGCGCGCCTCTTCGCGTATCCGATCGGAAGCTGGGGGACAGGCGCCCTGGCTGATCTGGATTGGCACGAGGCACCGGCCACACGGATCGGCGCTGCCTTTGCCAGCTCGACCATCTCCCGCGACGGTCCCACCGAATTCGATTTGACGCGTGTGGTCGATTCAGGAGGCCCGCTCGGCACTCTCCTGCCGCTCTCGGTTGTCCAATACAACGTCCATATGTATTGCCTGGACGTTTCCGCCAAGTACCGTGGCTGGTCCGTGACGAGTGAGTACTATTTCCGCAACATCAGCGGCTTCGAGGGGGCCGCGATCTCGGATCTGTTCGACCACGGATGCTGGCTCCAGGTGGGGAAGTTCGTCGTTCCAGGCAAGTTGGAGTTGATTTCGCGCTGGTCCCGCGTGGTGGGCGAATCCGGTACATTGGGCCTCGTAGAACAGAGCGCCGACGAGGTCGCCGCTGGGTTCGTCTGGTATTTCCGCGGTCAGAACGCCAAGCTGACTTTCGATGCAACGCACCTGAACGGCGCCCCGATCAATGCCTCGTCTCTGGACATCTTCGCGGGGGATCAGGGCTGGCTGTTTCGCACCCAGATCCAGTTAGCATTCTAGTGCCGCTTCCAGTTCGTGAACTCCGTCCGGCCTGTGGCTACGGGTTAAGACGATATGCCCCAGCGCGAAAGCACCGACATCAATCCTCTGGCTCGCCGCGTGAGATCGTCGCCAGCGTGAGTTCCTCCCGCTGAGCCTCGGTCTTCGCCATCTTTTCCGCCACGTGGCGCAGGCTCTCGGCCAGAGACCGCAGCACGATACAAACAGGCTGCTCATGACCGCCTGCCGAATCCATCAGTTCCGTCAGTTCCATGCGGTACAACGTGGTCGGGCCCACCGCCTCAATTGTGGCGAATTGCGGGACGCCCAAGAGAACCCCCAGTGTTCCCAGCACGTCGCCCGATTGGCCGCGGCCGAGTTCCACCTCTTTGTCGCCGATCCGCTTGCTGAGCCGTACCCGTCCATTCTTGATCACGTACAGAGTTCGCACGCGACCACCTTCGCGAAGGATCATTTCACCCGGGTCGAAATGCACCAGATTTCTTCGCACATGTTGAATGGCCAATTCGCGTCGCACATAGGAATGGGCCGCGCGAATCAGTAGTGCGACTGCCGCGCCTACGGCGACACCCAGCGTATTTGCTACGCCGTCGGTGAAGTCCATACTCCGGCCCGTCAACGATTGCAGGTATTCAATCAGGAATCCCATGCCCACGAGCAACCCCATAGCCGGCAAGTACAGCACCGGCCGCAGCGCGAGCACGAACAAACCTGCCAGGATGGCATAGCCCGAGAAATGGAGCAGTTTGTCGAGTTCATTCGTCTCCTCTCGCCCGCCGACAAGTCTGCCGACGGCGATGACCACTATGGCGGCCACTCCCGCCACGGCGAT
>JBFWYF010000415.1:0-6601 GCA_050186685.1 Pirellulaceae bacterium | reverse complement strand
CGCTGTCGCGCCCCGGCATTCAGGTGATCAATCCGTCGGGGAAGGAGATCGCCTTCATCCCGACCGGCCCCTCGCAGCCCGACGCCAAGGAACCGGTGGGCATTCCCAGCAATGTGGATTTCGGCATCGGCGACGAATCGAACGTGTTGTACGTGACGATCGACACCAGCCTATACCGTATTCCGCTGAAGACCGAAGGCTACCACATCCCTTGGGCGGAAGGCGTGGGACAGTAGGGTTTGTAATCGCGCCACGTTAGCCGCTGGACTTGTCCAGCGCGACGTAGTTGATTGACGCCGCGACCAGTGCAACGCGGGCGCGCCCGTGTTGATTGGAGCATCCGTTCGCGGTAACGCGCTGGACAAGTCCAGCGGCTAACTACGCGCGGCGGTCGGCGCCTTCCTCGCGGGCCAGCGCGTGGAAGCGTTCCATCAGGTCGCGGGTGATCGGGCCGGGATGGCCGTCGCCGATCGTGCGGTCATCGACTTTGACGACCGGGATCACCTCGGCGGCCGTGCCGGTCAGGAACACCTCGTCGGCGATGTACACATCGTGCTTGGTGATGGGTGTCTCGCGGACGGTCCGGCCGCTGCCGCGGGCCAGCTCGATCACGGCCTCGCGCGTGACCCCTTCCAGGATGCCGGACTCGACGGACGGCGTCGTCAGGATGCCGCGGCGGACCAGGAAAATATTGTCGCCCGTGCATTCGGCGACTTCCCCTTTGACGTTCAACATCAGCGCCTCGACGCAGCCGGCCTTCAGCCCTTCGATCTTGGCCAGGATGTTGTTCAGGTAGTTCAGCGACTTGATCCGCGGGCTGAGCGCCGCCGGATGGTTCCGCATCACGCTGACCGTGACGATCTCCAGGCCATTCTTGTAATACTCAGCCGGGTAGAGCGAAATGTGGTCGGTTATGATGATGACTTGCGGGTGGCTGGTGCGGTTGGGGTCCAAGCCCAACGTGCCGGCGCCGCGGGTGACGACCAGGCGAATGTAGCCGTCTTTGATGTCGTTGGCGGCCAGCGTGGCGTAAATGTCCTTGGCCAGGGTCGCCTTCGTCGTGGGAATCTCCAGCCAGATGGCCTTGGCCGAATCCCATAAGCGTTCCAAATGCTGATCGAGCCGGAACACGCGGCCGTTGTAGCTGCGCAGCCCCTCGAACACGCCGTCGCCGTACAGCAAGCCGTGATCGTAGACGCTGATCTTGGCGTCTTCCTTATCGTACAGCTTGCCGGCGATGTGGACTTTCAAAGCCATGCGGTACTCACCCCCAATTCGCGTGCCCCGTCACTGGTTCATGGAATCATAATGGCCTTCCGTTGCCCCTTCAAGTTGCGAGAGTGGCGGCATCCCGTTTGCACAGCATCGCACATGAGGCTATTGGAACGGGGCGTTTGATCGCTGGAATGTGAAGGAGGTGTGTGATGAGAACCATGGCGCTATCCGCGGTGATGCTGGCCGGGATGTTCTTCCCGAACATCAGCTTGCAGGCACGCGAAACGAAACTGCCTAATGTGCGACCAGCCGTGTTGGCGAACGACCAGGCGCGGGGCACGGTTCAAACCGTCGCCCATCCGCGCGGACGGTCGTACTACTACGGGCCGCGATATGGCTATCGACCGTACTATCGGTCGTACCGGCCCTATTACGGAGGCTACTATCGCTCGTACCGGCCGTATGGGTACTACGCGCCGTACGGCTCGTACTATGGCGGGTACGGTGGGTATGGCGGGTACTACGGCGGTCCGGGCATCTCGTTCGGCTTCGGGTTCTAGCCAGCCGCTGGATGCGATTGCGAAACAGCCCTGCCAGGAGTTTCTCCGAGCCGCAAGCTCCGCTGCGAGATCGGAAAACTCCGGGCAGGGCGTTTCGTACGCCGGCGACGACACGTCAAGGCAGAATGGCACGGCTTGATGCGAGCAAGGGTATTTGGCGCCCCTCAAACGCACCAGCTCTCGGCATTCAGGTCCGCGGCCGTGCGAAAGCCCAGGAACAGATACCGCGGGCCGGGGCTGCGACGCAGCTCGTAGAGGGCAAATGTCTTGGATGGCCGTGCCGGCCCGCGGGGCTTGCCGTCGAGCATCCGAAACACGTTCTCATTCACGGGAATCGCGGCCGTCACGATCAATTCATCGTCGGCCGCCACAATCGGCTGGCAGTGGCCATCCAGCGGCCCACCAATGAATTCCAAGACCATTTTCTCGCGTCGCATAGCGTGTCTCCGCTGCTGCCCGTTCCACTGTGGAATGACCTTCAATGATCGTAAGGCAACTCGCGTGCCGCGATGCTTCTATGCCGCGTCTGCCTGCACGAGTAGAGCAACGGGAAACGATCGCACCAGTTCGCCCAGCGGCATGGCGCCTCGGACGGTTTCACCGGTCAGTGTGTTCGACCAGGGGCCCGTCGGCAAGTCGAGCGAAGTGTTTCCCCAGTCGCCGGCGAGCCGCAATGGCCATCGCGGGGCAACCGCGATGACCTGCGCGCCACGGAGGAACGCAACGACGTGATCGCTTTTCTCGCCCCACGCCGAGAGCGGCTCGTATCCGCCGGTGAATGCGTTTGGCGCCCTTCTTCGGAGGGCCAACCCCTGCCGCAGTAGCCACAACTTGGCCAGCCCCTGGTCGCGGCGCGTCCAGATTGCATCAGGTGCGAGCGACGGCAATTCGGCCAGCAGTTGCCGGCGCAGTTCAAAGTCGACCGGTTGCCGGTTGTCGGGATCGACCAGCGTGAACACTCCCAACTCCGCGCCTTGATAGATGTCGGGAATGCCGGGCGCGGTCAGCTTCAGCAGCGTCTGGCTAAGCGAGTTGATCCAACCGGCTTCCTGAAGGGAGGCGACGAACGACTCCAAACTGGCGCGGAAGTCGGCATCGGAGAGCGTCTCGATGACGAACCGCCGCAATGCCGCTTCATAATCATCATCCGGCCTGGTCCAGGATGTGTGGACTTTGGCCTCGCGGGCAGCCTTCTCCATGTACGCCAAGGCGCGTTTCAGCTCCAGCGGCCAGGCGCCAACGAGCGTCTGGTAATAGAGATACTCCAGGTTCCGCTCGGGCATTCCGTGCGTGCGGTACGGTTCGTTGCGCCGCATCCAACCGCGGACCAGCGCCGACCAGCGCTCCGGAATCTCGGAGATCAGGCTCAATCGCGCCCGCACGTCTTCGCTGCGTTTGGTGTCGTGGGTGGTCGTGGCCAGCATGGTTCGCGGCCAGTTTTGGGCCATCGAGCCGCAGAACCGGTGGAATTCGGCCAGCGAAACGCTGAATCGTCCCGGGTCGCCCCCCACCTCGTTCAGCGAGATCAACCGGTTGAAACAATAGAACGCGGTGTCTTCCACGCCCTTGGCCATCACCGGTCCTGTGTGCTGTTGAAACCGCATGACAAACTCGCGTGCGTCTTCGTCCGCAAGCGGGCCGGACAGCAGTTCTCCGAGGAAGTCGAACAGTTCCGCGTCGATGTCCGGTCGGTGTTGCCTGGCCAGGTCGATCGCCTGTTGGACGAATCGCTGTTCCTGGGGGCTGAGTTGGTCTTGGTCAGGGCGGGCGTATGTCCGGTATACCGGAAAGCAGGCGATGAGTTCGCGTAGCGCCGAAGTCAGTTCGCGGCGTGTGAAGTCGCGGGTGCGACGGTGCGCATGACAGATTCGTGTCAATATGCCGACCAGCCGGTGGATGTCCGCGGCAAACAGTTCGCGCAGGACGTGGTGCTTCTTCTCGCGGACGACCGTCGCGAAGTCGGCCGATTGCCCGGTGATCTCGACGTACAACTCCGTGAGGGGTGTTTCGCCGCTCGGATCGATCAACAAGCCGTTGACCATGTTCAGGAAATCGTAGCCGGACGTGCCCGCCACTGGCCAATCGGACGGCAGATCCTCGCCCGGCTCGAGGATCTTTTCGACGACGATCCACGCGCGGGGCGCGTGCTGTCGCAGCCGCCGCAGGTAATCGTACGGATCGCGGAGGCCGTCGGGATGGTCAATGCGCAGGCCATCGACCAGGCCCTCATTCAACCATCCGAGGACCAGTTCGTGGCTGTCGCGAAATACCTGTTCATCCTCCGCCCGCAAGCTGGCCAGCGTGGTCACATCGAAGAACCGGCGGTAGTCGAGTTCCTGCCCCGCTGTCCGCCAATGGGCCACCCGATAGTTCTGGCGGGAAAGCAGATCGTCGAGCGCGTCGTGGTTGGAGTTGATCCGCTCCAGTACGGAATCGATAGCGGCCGCGACCCCGGGCTCCTCCCCGCAAAGCCGGTCGAGCAACGTCCGCAGCACGTCCTTGTCGCGGTGTCGCCGTCGCACGCTGTCGCGGTCGGTGACGGCCGAATGGGGCAGCCGGGCGAAACTGTCGGCCAGGAACGACAGCATCGCGCAAGGGTGTTCCCCGGCCGCGCGGTGCAGAATTGCTTCGGCTGACCGCGGCGAGATCGGCAGCGCATGATCGTTGTGGCGAAGCACGAACGCTCCGCCACGCCGCTCCAGCCGCAATCCGCCCGCCGCCAACACCCGGCCGTAGTGATCGGCCAGAATGGGCATCAGGATCGTGTCGTGCAGCCGGGCTTCCGGCGGACGCCAATCGACGTCGAAGTAGGCCGCGTAACGGCTCGACGGGCCGTTCTCCAACACGTCCCACCACCATGTGTTGTCGCTCTGGGCGATGCACATGTGGTTGGGAACAATGTCGAGCACCTGCCCCAGGTCTCGCCGCGAAAGCGCGCCGCACAGCCGGCGGTAGGCCGCCATCCCGCCGAGTTCGTCGTTGACGCGGCCATGATCGACCACGTCGTAGCCATGCATGCTGCCTCGCGCGGCTTGCAACAGCGGCGAGCAATACAAATGGCTGATACCCAGGTCCGCCAGGTAATCCGTCAGGTCCGTTGCGGCATCCAGCGGAAAGCTCGCGTGCAACTGCACGCGGTAAGTGGCCGCCAGCGGACGCGGAGCGGAATCAGGTGGTGGCACGTGCGTCGCCTCCTCAGTTCGCCGTCAGATGGAAAGCGCGAGGACGACCCAAGCGACGCCACGTGCGACCACCAAAAGCGGAGTGGGACCGCGCGGTAAGGCCCAGAATCCGCCTCACGGGTTCGGATCGGGGTCGCTGCCCGGTTCCTCGTTGGCGTTGGTATCGGCGTCCGGATCGCGCGAGATATCGACATCCACGTCGGGCGCGCCGCCGGGGGTGCGGTTCACATCGACATCGATATCGTTGAGCCGCCTACCCGGCCGCTCGGCGTCGATGTTCACGCCGCCGGTCCCGGTGTCCACGTCAACGTCGATATCGCGATCGGTCGCGGGATCGACATCGGGCGACTTCCGCGCATCGACGTCGATCGCCGGCCTGTTCGGGTCGCCCCGGTAGTAATCGCTGCATCCGGCGCAGGCTAAAACAGCGGACAACAGGCACAGGGATGAAAGACGCACGGTTCACCTCCTTGGTTGAAACAGATTCCAAACGGCATTAAGCCATTTTGGTGATATGGCACGCTTGGTAGGCAATTCCGATGCCAACCATTGGGTCGAAACTGTAATGTGAGTCGATTGACCGAGAAGAGTGCGCAACCGATCGTTCGCTACCCCCAGACTGGTCGCGTGGGAGCCAGTTTGAGTCGGCTGCGACCAGTTGGTGCCGCTCACCTACTCGATCGGAGCGTGCTTCCAGCCGTTTTCGTGAGCATGGCCTTGTGCGGGTGATGCTGCATCGTCCTCGACCGTGACGGTCGTCCCCAGGGCGATCCGCAGCGTTCGGATCTTGTTGCGCAGGCTGCCCCGCGTGATGCCCAGCAGCCGCGCTGCATGCGACTGGTTGCCCCGCGTGTGCCGAAGCACACGGGCGATAACGTGCCGTTCGAGCAACTCGATTGAACGGCCATGAATGCCCTCGGTCTCGTTCCGCAGGCAGCCATCGATAAACGCGTCGATGTCGATCTGGCGTGCGTCGCGACCTTCGGAATCGGGTTCTCCGGCGTTTCGGACTTCCTCGGGAAGGAATTCCGGCAAGATCACACTGCCGGTGGTTTGCAGCAGCGCCTGGCGAACGACGGCCTCCAACTCGCGGACGTTTCCCGGCCAGGCGTATTCCCGCAACACAGCGAGCGTTTCCGGAGCAAACGAGCGGACGTCCTTGGCCAACTCGCGGTTGAACCGTTGCAGGGCGTATTGCAGCAGCAATTGCACGTCGTCGCCGCGCTCGCGCAAGGGGGGCAGGTTGATCGTGAAACCATTCAAGCGATAGTACAAGTCCTCGCGAAACTCCCCATCGGCCACCATGTGCTTCAAGTCGCGGTTCGTGGCGGTGATGATGCGGACATCGGTTTCGATCGTTTCGGTCCCGCCCACGCGCTCGAACCGCTGCTCTTGCAACAGCCGCAGGACTTTGCTTTGCACCAGGGGGGACATGTCCCCCACTTCGTCCAGAAAGATCGTGCCGCCCGAGCACTGTTCGAACTTGCCGATGCGGCGTTCCTCGGCGCTGGTGAACGAGCCCTTTTCGTGCCCGAACAGTTCGCTTTCCAGCAAGGCTTCGGGGATCGCCGCGCAATTGACGGCCAGAAACTTTTCCTGCCCGCGGTCGCTGTGGTGGTAGATAGCCCGGGCCACCAGTTCCTT